>CACXFZ010000207.1 GCA_902767025.1 uncultured Coriobacteriaceae bacterium | reverse complement strand
GTTGCCGGGGCCCAGCGTGATGTCGAACTGCATCTTCGAGAAGTTCAGCACCAGCACGCACACGCCGTCGGCCTCGACGGTCTCGCCATCGATGTCGATCGTGAAGTGAGCACGCTGCGGGTTCGGGTTGTCGAACGCGGCCTTGAAGTACGAGACGGGGCCGAGCAGCTGCTTCGAACCCTTGGCGTCGGACATGATCTTGGCGTCGTAGCCGCAGCCGGCGATCATCATGAAACCCGACGTGGCGTCGGCGAATTCGAGTTGCCCCATGTCGAAGCGCAGGCGCTTGCCGTTCCTGGCCAGCTGCGCCAACTCGTAGGGCTCTTCGGGGGTGCACAGGTTCATCGCTATCAGGTTCGCCGTGCCAACGGGAAGGGGCAGGATCGGGATGCCGGTGTCGCGCAGCAGGTAGCACACCGACGAATGCGTGCCGTCGCCACCCGCCACCGCCACGGCGTCGAAGAACTCGGCTCCGGTGAGGGCGGATGCGAAGTCCATGCTCGAATCTATGCTGCGCACCACGACTTCGTCGCCCGCTTCGGAAAACATGCGCATGAAGTCGTAGACGGCAGACTTGCCGAATCCGGACGAGAGGTTGTTGATCACCAATAGTTTCATGCATCCACCTGGAATTGCTATGATTGTAGTACATAGTCGTTTGAATCATAAAGAGGTTTCGTTGTACATCGACAACCAAGAAGATCTTGAATCGTTCGTTTCGCGCGCCCGCGCGTCGTCGCTGATCGCGCTCGACACCGAATTCATGCGCGAGAAGAGCTACTACCCGCGCCTCTGCCTGCTGCAGGTGGCGCTCGACGACGAGGTCGCCATCATCGACCCGTTGCGCGTGCCCGACCTGCGCTGCCTGGCCGAGCCCTTCGCCGACACGTCCATCGTGAAGATCATGCACGCCGGCCGGCAGGACCTGGAGATCATGTTCAACCAGGTGGGCATGCTCCCCGAACCGATCTTCGACACCCAGATCGCCGCCACGCTGATGGGGCACGTGCAGCAGATCGGCCTGGCGGCGCTGATATCGTCGGTGTGCGGAGTGCGCCTGAAGAAGCGCGACTCGTTCACCGACTGGACCCGCCGCCCCCTGTCCAAATCGCAGATCGAGTACGCCGCAGACGACGTACGCTACCTGCCCGAGGTCTACCGCACGATGAAACGGGAGCTGCAAGAAGCCGGCAGGCTCGAATGGCTCGACGCCGACTTCAAGGAGCTCTCGAACCCCGAGCGCTACATCGTCAACGACCGCGAGCAGTACCGCAAGCTCAAGCGCGTCAACCAGCTGTCCCGCGCCCAGCTCTCCGCAGCCCGCGAGCTTGCGGCCTGGCGCGAGCAGAAGGCCAAGGAGCGCGACGTGCCGCGCAAGTGGGTGCTCGCCGACGAGCAGATCGTCGAAGCCTGCAAGCGCGAACCGCGCACGATCGACGACCTGTTCATGGTGCGCGGCATATCCGAACGGCTCTCTACCAAGGACGCGCGCGCCGTGGTGCAGGCCATCTGCACCGGCTTGGACATGGATCCGAGCCAGATGCCCACGATGGAAAAGCACGGCAGGAACGAGGCGTCCGTCGACGTCGAAGTCGATGCCCTGACGGCCATCGCGCGCCTTCGTGCGAAACAGCACCACATCGCGCTGCAGACCCTTGCGCCGCACGGCGACCTGGTCGACGTCGCGCGCAGGAAGATGGATTCGCCCCTGCTTCACGGGTGGCGGCGCGAAATCGTCGGAAACGACCTGCTCGCGTTCATAGACGGCACATGCATGCTCTCATGTCGCGAAGGGAACCTTATCGTAACAACTGCCGAGCAGGGCGGCACCGGCGCACAACCTGGCTCATAATGGCACCTGCTTGGATATAATAGGCACGCGAACGACAAGGAAGGGAGTCCGCCTCCTATGGGAATGGGATATCTGACGCTCATCATACTCACGACGGTCATCGGCCTGGGTGCGCAAACCTACGTCAACGGCCAGATCAACAAGTACTCCCACGTGCCGACATCGTCGGGGATGACCGGCCAGCAAGCCGCCTTGAGCATGCTCGCCTTCCACGGCATCGGCGGCGTGCCCATCACCCAGGGTGGCAACGGCCAGGACTTCTTCGATCCGCGCACCAACTCGATCACCATCGACCCCAACGCCTATGGCGGTCGCAGCATCACCGCGCTTGCCACCGCATGCCACGAGGTGGGTCATGCCTGCCAGTACGCCCAGGGCTACTGGCTGATGAAGATGCGCAGCACGCTGGTTCCCGTGGCCAACCTCGCCTCGAACTCGTGGATGCTGTTCCTGATCGTCGGCTTCGTGCTGTACTCGATGGGAAGCATCACGGGCGGCAACATGATGATCAACGTGGCGATCGCGCTCTACGCGGTGGCGGTCCTGTTCCACATCGTCACGCTGCCGGTCGAATTCGACGCGAGCCGCAGGGCCATGAACTACCTTGAGACGGCAGGCCTTCCCGCATCCGAGCGCGCAGGCGCGTTCAGCGTGCTCCGTGCATGTGCGCTGACCTACGTCGCCGCAGCCCTGGTTTCTATCCTGCAGCTGGTGTGGCTGCTCGGACAGCGCAACAACTAGGGCATGACGCAGCCTGGCGGCACAGAACCGCTGTCGGTATCGGCGGCCATGGCGCTTGCGAAAAGCGCCTTGGAATCGGTGACGATAACGCTGGTCGGCGAGGTTTCCGAAGTCGCAAACAAGCCCGGCTACAAGGCGGTGTACTTCTCCGTCAAAGACGAAAACGCCACGATGCCCTGCATGATGTGGATGAACAAGTACCACGCGGCGGGCATCGAGCTTGCAGTGGGACAGCTCGTCCAGATGACGGGTCGTTTCACACTGTACGCGCCGAAGGGCCGCATGAACTTCGACGTGTTCGCGCTTTCGCTGGCAGGGGAGGGCGACCTTCGCCAGCGCGTTGCCCAGATCGCACGCACCCTGCAAGCCGAAGGGCTCATGGACCCGATGCGCAAGCGGGCGCTTCCCGATTCCCCCCAGGCCATCGGCCTGGTCACCTCGCCGCGCGGCGCGGCGGTGCACGACGTCCTGCGCACGCTGCGCAGGCGCTACCCGTTGGCGCGCGTGCTGCTCGCCGGCGTGCCGGTCGAGGGCGCAGGAGCCGCCCAGGGCATCGTCGAGGGCATGCGTACCGTCGTTGATGCGGGAGCGCAGGTTCTGCTGCTCGTGCGCGGGGGAGGGTCGTTCGAGGACCTGATGCCGTTCAACGACGAGGCGCTCGCGCGCTACATCGCGTCGTGCCCCATTCCCGTCGTCACCGGCATCGGGCACGAGCCCGACACCTCCATCGCCGACATGGTCGCCGACCTGCGTGCTTCCACCCCCACGGCCGCTGCCGAGGCGGTGGCGCCCGACGTGCGCGAGATGCGCGCGGCCCTGAGCGCCCACGAAGCAAGCATGGCGCGCGCCCTGGAAGCGAAGCTGCGCAACCACGAGATGGCCATCGAGCGCTATTCCACCCGGCCGCTGTTCTGCGACCCCATGCAGCTGTTCGCCATGCCGGCTCAGACCATAGACATGCTCTCCGACCGGCTGAACCGCGCCATACCCGCGGGCATCACGCGCGACGCCGAGCGCGTGGAGCGTCTGGAAAGCGCTCTTGCGCGCCAGGGGAGCACGCTGCTCGACCGCTTCGACAACGAAATCGCCTTGCACGCATCGCGCCTGGACGACCTGTCGCCGCTTGCCGTCATCGGCAGGGGGTACTCGCTCACGCGCGACGCCCAGGGAAGGCTCGTGCGCTCCATCACCCAGGTCAAGCATGGAGACGCTGTCGAAGTGCTCCTGGGTGACGGCTCGCTTCACTGCGAAGTGATATCTTCGGAATCGTAAATTCCCATCGAGAGGAACACCATGCCACAAGACAACCTTCAGCCCATCGAAGAGCTCACCTTCCGCCAGGCCATGGCCGAGCTGGAGCAGACGGTAGCCAAGCTGGAGAGCAACACGCTCGAGCTCGAGGACAGCCTGGAAGCCTACGAGCGCGGTGTGGCCCTGCTCAAGAACCTCAAGGCGCGCATCGGCGAGGCCCAGCAGAAGGTCGACGTGCTGGTGGGCCAGCTCGAGCAAAGCGCGACCGATGAGGAAATAGACACCACGCTGCAGAAAGCCTAGAGAAAGGACGCCCGTATGCATGACGAGAACTGCATCTTCTGCAAGATCGCGACCGGCGAGATCCCCGTCGAGGCGGTCTACGAAAACGAGAACGTGATCGCGTTCGACGACATGGAGCCGCTGATGCCGGTGCACACGCTGCTCATTCCCAAGGGCCATTATTCCGACATCGGCGACAACGTCCCCGAAGACGTGCTGGGCAAGCTTTTCGGTGCAGTTCGTAAAGTTGCCGAAGCCAAGGGGTTGACTGAACGCGGTTATCGTATACTTATCAACACAGGCGATGACGCTTCCCAAAGCGTGCGTCATCTGCATGTGCATATCCTGGGCGGGGGGCATATGCCTCGCCCCAACGACCAGGACTGGGGCTCGAGCGCCACGAACGCAGACAAGTTCTATGACTAAGGCCCCGTTGGTTTATGTGCAAGGATGGGCAGGACAAGGAGGAACCCAATGAACATCCTAGTTGTTAACGCAGGCTCGTCGTCGCTGAAGTACCAGCTGATCGACACCGAAACCGAAAACGTGCTCGCCGTCGGCTTGTGCGACAGCGTCGGCTCGCCCGACTCGTCGTTCCACAAGTACGAGATCGGCGACCAGGAGACGAAGGACCAGGTTCCGCTGCCCGACCATCAGGCCGCCATCGACGAGGTCCTGAAGACGCTCGTCGAGGGCGACAACGCGCCTCTGGAGTCCCTCGATCAGATCGACGCCGTGGGCCATCGCATCGTCCAGGGCGGCGCGTACTTCAGCGAGTCCACGCTCATCGACGAGGACGTGATCGAGAAGGTCGAGATCGTCAAAGAGCTGGCTCCGCTGCACAACGGCCCCGGCATCCTGGGCATCCGCGCCTGCCAGAACGCCATGCCCGGCAAGCCCATGGTGGGCGTGTTCGACACGGCCTTCCATCAGACGATGCCAGCCAAGGCCTACATGTACGCCATCCCCTACGAGCTGTACGAGAAGTACTCCATCCGCAAGTACGGCTTCCATGGCACCAGCCACCGCTACGTCTCTCAGCGTGCTGCCGAGTTTTTGGGCAAGCCGATCGAGGACCTGAAGATCGTCACCTGCCATCTGGGCAACGGCGCATCGGTTGCCGGCGTCAAGGGCGGCAAGTGCATCGACACGTCCATGGGCCTCACCCCGCTCGACGGCCTGGTGATGGGCACCCGCTGCGGCGCCATCGACCCCGCGGTTGTCACGTTCGTCGCTCAGCACGAGGGCATCTCGGCCGACGAGGTCCTGAACATCCTGAACAAGAAGTCGGGCATTCTGGGCGTCTCCGGCATCAGCAACGACATGCGCGCCATCGAGTCTGCGATGGAAGAGGGCAACGAGCGCGCCAAGCTGGCCTACGAGATGTTCGCCAACTCGGTGAAGAAGTACATCGGCGAGTACTGGGCTGAGATGGGCGGCATGGACGTCCTCGTCTTCACCGCCGGTGTGGGCGAGAACTCCGCCAGCATGCGCGCCATGGTCATGGAGGGCTTCGAGGACCTGGGCATCAAGATCGACCCCGAGCAGAACTCCAAGCGCGGCTTCGACAACGAGATCTCGACCCCTGACTCCACGGTGAAGGT
>CACXFZ010000206.1 GCA_902767025.1 uncultured Coriobacteriaceae bacterium | reverse complement strand
TCGCGCATTTCGTCATGCTCGCAAGATCCCGAGGCCGAGCCCGAAACAAGCGCCGTTGTCGTGCCCACCATGCATGGCACCTACGATTGGCAGAACCTCGGTCGCAGCAACGGGCGCTTCACGTACTCGCTGGACGGCGAGGTTGTCTCGAAATTCGGCATCGACGTGTCCGAGAACAACGGCGAGATCGACTGGCAGGCCGTGGCCAACGACGACGTCGAGTTCGCCTTCCTGCGCGTGGGATACCGCGGCAACGAGGAAGGCGGCCTGCACCTGGACGTGCGCTTCAACGAGTACCTGGAAGGGGCCCGTGCCGCCGGCATTCCCTGCGGCCTGTACTTCTTCTCGCAGGCCATCACCCCCGAGGAGGCACGCGAGGAAGCGCGCTTCTGCATCGACCAGCTCAACGGCAGCGCGCTCGAGTACCCCATCGCCTTCGACTCGGAAACGCATCCCGAACAGGACCTGCGCAACGACAACATCCCCCGCGGCGAGATGACCTCCATCGCCAAGGCGTTCTGCGACGAGGTGATCGCCGCCGGCTACGAAGCGGTGATCTACGGCAGCAGCAACGACCTGGTCCGCTACGTGCGCGGAGATTTGACCGACTACCCGATCTGGTACGCCGAGTACGGCAGCCTGCCCACCATCGACACCGGGTTCTCCATCTGGCAGTGCCACAGCGACGGGGTCATCGCCGGCATCGACACGCCGGTGGACACCAACATCGACCTGAGCGCCGTGGCGAAGATGCAGCCTGCCGACGCGGCGAAGCAATCCTCTGCCTCTGCTGCGGCAAGCTCGCAGGCAAGCAGCTCGGAGAGCTCGTCCAGCTCCAGCTCGTCGAGCTCGTCGTAAGGCCCAACCCAACCAACGCAAACCCGAGAGCGCCCGCCTCAAACTGCAGGGCGCGGCAAACCAGGGGCCTTGCCCCTGGCCCTGGCTATGCTTTCATGCTGAAAACTAGGCGCGGCGGTACTGCATGCCGGCCTGCACGGCCCCGATGATCACGCCGACGCCGAAGGTGGCCGCATGGATCATCTGGCCGCCACCGTAGTAGATGCCTGCATGCTGGGCGCCCGTCGCCTGGTGGATGACGCACACGTCGCCCGGCTGCGGGGAGCTCACAGGGCTGCCCCAGTACAGCAGGCCACCCGTGTAGGAAGGCGCATAAGAGCCGGCCATCGCGTAACAGTAGGAAACGAAGCCCGAGCAGTCGAAACCGCCGTCTGCGGGGGACTTGCCACCCCAGACGTAGTCGTAGCCAAGGTACTGCAGGGCAACGGAAACAACGCGATTGCCCAGCTCGCCTGACGTGGGGGCGGGCGCGGGCTCCGGCTCGGGCTCGGGCACCCATACGGGTTCGGGCTCGGGTGCGGGTTCGGGTGCCGGGGCGGGTGCAGGTGCGGGTTCCGGCTCGGGTTCGGGCTCCGCTGCCGGTGCAGGCGCGGGCTCGGGCTCGGCCGCCGGCGCGGGCGTGGTCTCCGCCTCGGCCGCCGGCGCGGGCGCGGGCGTGGGTGCCGGAGCGGTCGTCTGAGTCTCGGACGTCGCAGGCAGGTTCATCGGCGCGGGCATCCAGTTGCCTTCGGCTACCGCCTGCGTGCCCTGCTCCACGAGCTGGGCGATGGTTTCGGGATCGGTCACCGTAGCCTGCTCGGCCTGACGCTGGGCGACCAGCGCGGAGGCTTCGGCGCTCAAGCTGTTGTAGACGGCCTGCATCGACGTGATGGTGTCCAGGGCGGATTCCTGCACCTGGCGCGCCTGATCCGCCTCGTGCGCAGCGGTTTCGCGCTGGATGGCATAGGCTGCCTTTGCGTTGCTGATGGCCTGACGCGATTCCTTGGAGCGGCGCACCAAAGCGGCGTCGTTCTCGTTCATGATGTTGAGGATGCTCCAGTTGGTGGCGAACTCTTCGAACGTCGCCGATCCCACGAGCACATCCAAGAACGAGTTGCCGCCCGAGCGGTACATCCCGCGGGCGCGCGTGGCCAGCTCCTGCTGGCATTCCTGGATGGCGACGGTTTCCTCTTCGATACGCACTTGGGCATCGGCCATCTGGCTTTCGGCCTTGGCCTGGGCCTCCAGGGCGCGGTAGTAGTTGTTGGACGCGCGGTCGAGCTGCTGTTGCATGTCCTCGAGCTCGCCCAAGGCCTTGTCGGCCTCGGCCTGCTTTTCGTCAACCTCGTCGGCCCACAGGGTCTTGGGAAGCAGCAGCGTTGCCGTGCCGCATGCGATGATGCCGCTCAGAAACACCCGCCTCGATACTGTGTTTGCATGCTCCGTCATGGAATCCTCCGTTACGAGCACCTGTTGCGGTTCCAAGTTTGGTAATACTACCACCTTGCGCCTTCAAATGAAATGCACCACAAGAATTGCCCTTGGTATGCACGCACTTCCCCCGCTTCCAGGCAGATGCGCCGTCCGCGCGAAACCAGGCGCTCACCAGGCGTTTTCGCTGCCTGGCCCTATGGAGACACTCCGTTATCTTTGTGATGGCCCCGGCTCTACCCTTTGTGTGCAGGGATATTTCAGTAAGCTGCTCGCATGCATTTCCGCACAGGCCGCCTGCAGGCTGCCGCGGAAGTGACGGGGAGGGGACAAGTGAGCAAAATCGGTTCCGGCAAACACGTGCGGGGCAAGCACAGCCACGTTGAAGACAGCGCCGTGCGCGGCGCCCATGCTGCTGGGATGAAAGAGGACTCCCCCTTCATCAACGGCTGGGACAACAGCATCGAAGTCCCCCGCCGGAAGCGCTCGCGCAAGCGCATCGCGTTCGCGGGCATCGCGGTTGTCGTGGCCGTGGCCGCCCTGGTGGGGCTCGGCGCGTTCAATCCCGACATCCGCTCGCGCATCACGAACACGATTGCCACCTTCGGTTTGGACACCAGCGCAACGACCGCGCAAGCCCAGGCCGACTCCGCCAAGCAGGCAAAGGACAGCTCGCACAAGCAGGACGAGGACGAGGCGCTCGCGCGGGAATCGTCGAGCGAGCCTGCCACCCCGCCCCTCGACCTGGCGACGGCCGACTTCTCCACGATCCCGGGGGACGCCACGCTGACCGGCTTCACGATCAACCCCGCTGCGCGTGCCCCCGAAATCGGGCTCGACGCGCGCGTTGCCATCGACGGGGCCACAGGCGCGATCACGCAGGAGAACGAATGCTCGTTCGTCTTTTTGGACCTAACCTCGGGCAAGGGGTACTGCCAGAACGCCGATCAGGAGTTCTACACCGCAAGCTCGTTCAAGGCCCCGTACGCCTTCTACCTGCTGCAGCGGTCGGAAAACGGCGAGGAGCTCAGCGAATCCGACCGCGAGAACATCCACGCGGCCATCACCTGGTCCGACAACGATTCGTACGACTCGCTGCACTACAAGTACGACGACCAGGAGTTCTACGACTGGCTCGCAAGCCACGGCATCACCCAGGACCCCGCCTACGGGTGGTATCCCAACACCAGCGCGAAGAAGATGGCAAGCCTGTGGAGCGAGATGTTCCAGTACGTGATGTCGGGCAGCGAAAACGCCCAGTGGCTGCTGGAAACCACATCCAGCACGTCCACCTCGTTCATCCGCACGGGCCTGGAGGATTCGGGCGCGAGCGTGTGGAACAAGGGCGGGTGGATTTCCGATTCCGACGTGAGCGCCGTGTGCGACGCCGGCATCGTCCGCTCCAGCGACGGCCGCGACTACCTGATGGTGATCATGACGGACCAGGACGACGGCGGCACATCCTACGAGCGCGTATCCGCGCTGGCGCAGGCGCTCTACGACGCACGCGACGGGCTGGCCTAGCGCCGACGCGGGCGACGGGCCAGCTGAAAGCAAGCGCCATGTGCGGCAGATTCATACCCTTGACCACGCGCGAGTTCGCCGACGTGCTGCGAGACCTGGGCATCGAGGCCCAGGTGGACGAATCCGCGCCCGAAGCAGCCCCGCAACCCGCAAAGCCCGTCCAGCCCCAGCTTCCCTTCGCATCCCTGGACGAGCCAGCACAACCCCAGACCACGCCGCCTGACGCCTTCCCCGGCTCGCTGGTGCCGGTGGCGTATCTACGCGACGACGCCGTTCGCATCGCGCTTCGCCATTGGGGGTTCGCCCTGCCGTGGAGCAAGGGGCCGGTGTTCAACGCGCGCATCGAAAAGGCGCGCGAGGACGGCAACGTCTGGAACAGGCTGCTGCACGACGGCCGCTGCCTGGTGGGGTCGCGCGGCTTCTTCGAGCCGCATGCCACGCAGACCATGCCCAGCAAGCGCACCGGCAAGCCCATCAAGGTGCCGTACCTGTTCACCCTTCCGCATCAGGAAACGCTGCTGATGGCGGGGCTGTGCGACCAGGAAGCGTTTTCGATCCTGACCTGCGCCTCCAACCGCTGGGTGGCCCCCATCCACAACCGCATGCCGGTCGTGCTCGACGAGTCGGCGGTGCCCATGTGGCTCGGGGACGGTGCGCCCGACCTGTCCGATTGCGCGGATGTGGAGTTGGTTGCCTGCGCCCAGCGCTAGCCCTTCATGGTCCGGGCATGTGCAGACGCGCCGACGCCGCCCAGGGGATGCGTGCGATTAATCCTTGCGGGACGGACCGCGGGAGATCAAGTCGATCAGACGGTCCTTGAACACCCAGGCGAGCACGGCCAGGACGGCCAGGACGGCAAAGATGATGATGCTGGAAACGTAGGACCCCTTTTCCAGGCCCGACGCGGCAATCGTCGACATGAGCACCCCGGGAATGCGCGCCAGCGTGGTCACGTTCAGGAACTGCCGGCGGGGCATGCCGGTGAGAGGCACCAGGTAGGTGAAGGTGTCCTTCGGAAGGCCCGGTATCAGGAACAGGATGGCAACCAGGGGAACGAGGCGCCCCTTCTGCTCGAAGGCGCGGAACTTGTCCAGGTACTTCGTGGGCACCATCGCCTCGACGAAGGGCTGGCCGAGGCGATGGACGAGCTCGTAGATGAACCAGCTCGAGAAATAGCATCCCACCAGGATGATCAGCGCACCCAGCCAAGGCCCGTACAGGATGCCGGCGGCAACCTGGACCACTTCGCCGGGAATGAAGGCGACCACGATCTGCAGGAACTGCAGCCCCAGCAGTATCAGCACACCCAGAGGGCCGGCTTCGCGTACGCGCGTGATCAGTTCCTCGCGCCCCTCCGGCTGGAGCAGCTGCCCCAGCATGGGCCACAGCAGCACCACGATGACCACCATGATGACGAAGAACGCGAGCAGTCCCCACAGCTTGAAGACGTCGGCCTTCTTCATCGTCTTGCCGAAGACCGTCACTTCCTGGTCGCTGGCCTTGGGGGCCGCTGCCTGCTTGGAGCCCGGGGCGGGCTTGGTGGTCGCGGGGGACTTGGAAGCCGCGGCGGGTTTGGGGGATGCCTTCGGCTTGCCGGCGGATGCCTGTGCGGGAGCTGCCGGCTTCGATGCCGGCTTGCCTGCAGGTGCGGGCTTGCCGGACGCAGGGGGCTTGGGAGCCGAAGCCTGTTTGCCCGTGGGCGCCTGCTTCGCGGCCGGCTTGCCCGTGGGTGCCTGCTTCGCGGCCGGCTTGCCGGTTGCGGCGGGTTTGGGGGCCGACGTCGGCTTGCCGGTCGCAGGTGGCTTGCTTCCAGCTGCAGCGGGCTTGGCTGCGGGCGCTTGCTTGGCTGCGGGCACCGGCGTGCCGCCCGCGGCCGAAGGCGATGCGGGTTTGCCAGCCGGCCTCTCTGCGGGCATGTCGCTACTCATCCTTCACCGCTTTGTCGTATTCCTTCTTGAATTCGGCGAACATCCCCTTCGACGCCTTGAGCTGCTTGCCCACCGTGTAGGCGCCCTTGTTGATGGCATCGCCGGTCTTCTTGGCCACTTCGTCGACCTTGGGCTTGGCCGCATCGACCGCCTGCTTGGTCTTGTGCTTGGCCACTGCCGTCTTCTGCCCGGCTTTTTCCGCAAGGCCGCCTTCGTTTTGCGTCTGGAGCACCTGGTCGGACACCAAGATGGCGCCGCGCACCGGCTCGCCCTCGGAAGATACCTCGTCGCCTTCGACCGCCAGCTCGACGCCGCGCCCGAGTTTGAAGCCGCGGATGAGCTTGGCGGGGATGACCTTCTGCCCCAGCAGCGTCTTCGCCGTCGCCCCTTGGTTGGCCGTGATCGAGATGACCTTGCCGGTGCCGCGCGCGAAGACGACGTCGCCCACCGTTCCCAGCTCTTCGCCGGATTCGGTGAGTATCGGCATGCCTTCCCACATGGTGCACGAATCCCAATCCAGGCCCAGGCGCGCGATCGCCTGCTTGCCCTCCATGTCCTTTTCGCCATGGAAGATCGCGACGCGGCCGTCTTCGATCTCGAAGCCGTCGACGGGGATGAACAGGTCCCGACGGCGGAACATCAGCGCCAGGTCGGGACGTTTCACGATGAAGCCCACGCAGCGCTTCGACGTTGGATGGAACACGAACCGGCGCACCTTCCCGATGCGCTTGCTGCCGCTCTTGCCGCCGACGACGCGGACGCCCTGGAGCTTCTTCGTGCTGTAGGTGATGGTGTTGGACATACAAGTCCTCTGCATGTGAAACGGCGCTCTTCACGAGCAAAGAGCGCCGTCAAGGTTCTTGGGCAATGGAGCTATTCTTCGGTAGCCTCGGCTTCGGCCTCTACGGCCTCTGCAGCCTCTTCGGCAGCCTCTTCCGCGACATCCTTGATCTCCGCTTCTGCGTCGACGGCTTCTTCCGTCGCGCCCTCGGCGGCTTCCTTGGCCGCCTCGGCGTTCTTGGCCACCTGGCTGGCGATGCGCTGGCGTGCTGCCTCGATCTTCTCGCGCAGCTCGTCGTTCTTGTCGACTACGGTCGGAGTCGCGTTGCCGCGCACGTCCTGCACCTTGTCCACGACACCCTGGAACTTCTCCTGTGCCTGGCCCGTGACCTGGTTGAAGGTCTGCTGGGCGCGGCCGAAGATGCCCTGGGCGGTGTCGCTTGCGCTCTGGGTCGCCTGCTTGGCGCCCTCGGCGGCGTTCTGGTAGGCGGACTGGCCGGCGTTCACGGCGTCATCGTAGACCTGCTGGCCACGCTCTTGCACGGCGCCGGTGGCCTGCTGGGCCTGACCCCATGCCTCGTTCGCCTTGTCGGCCACGAATGCGCGCGTTTCCTCGCCCGTGCGCGGAGCGTACAGCAGCGCAGCGGCCGCACCGACGATGCCACCCACGATAAACGATCCAAGTCTCAAAGCCATGATTGCCTCCTTAGGGGCTCGGTTGTCCAGATATCGAACGCATTCATTATAGTGCGCCGACGCGCAGGGCGCGCGCATAAGTTACGAAGCTGTCGAAAAGCCGCAAACCTGTGCGACGCAATCGTTGACGATGCGCACCGCTTCCTTGACCGCGGCAAGCACTTCCAGATCGTCCTGGCAGGACAGCGCCACCCGCGCCGTGCCCGCCTGCTCGTCGACCCACTCGCTGGTTCCCACGAACGTGCGGTCGGGCGACGGTGCCGACGGGCGGGCGGCTTCGCTTTCCTGCAGCGACCGTTCGATGAGCACGTCGATGGCCACGTGCTCGAGCAAATGCGGCAGCGACGTGTCCTCGATCACGCTCGAGAAGAAGGGCTCGCACTCCCCTGCACGGCTGCGCGCGTTCACGCAGGCATGCTCGGGCAGGCGCGGGCGCATGCGCACGACGAGCCCTGCCAGGTCCGTATCGGTGTAGTGCGGGGCCCCGGCGCCAAGCATGATGTCGAACAGCGCACGGTCGCGCTCGATGCGTATGTGCGTGATTGACAGTGCCGGTGCTGCCGCAGTGGGGTCGAGGCCCTGCATGGCTACCAGCCCTGGCCCGACGTGCCGGCCCCCGTGCCGTAGGTGCCGTCGTAGCCCGCATAGGCGCCATCGTCGTAGGTTGCGTACGATCCATCGTCGTAGGCGGAGTACTGCCACGTGCCGTCTGCAGTGCCCTGCGCGTAGTAGTCGTCTTGGGCATAGCCTTGAGACCAGTCATCGCCCTGCCATTCCCCAGAGGCGTTCTGCTGGTCGTTTGCCACATCCTGGTAGGTGGGCATGGTCGCGGACGTGTCCTGCGATTGCAGCTCGTCGGAACGCGCGCCCTCCTCGTCGGCTGCCTGCCCGTCCGCGTCGGCGGGCTTCTTGTCGTATGCCTGGAAGGCCTTGGCTACGTCCTCGTCCGTGCGCTTCAGGCGCGTGCAACCCTCGGGCACCTGCCCGCCTGCGAGCACCTCGTCTTCCTTCAGATGGAAGGCCATCAGCCAATCGGTCGCCCCGTTGTCCTCGAGCACCAGCGTGGAGCGGCCGTCGCCGAACCGATAGGACGATGTCCCCTGCGCTCCCCCGAAGGTGTAGGCGATCGTCTTCGAAGCCGCGTCGACTTCGTAGTCGTAGGCCACCTGCCCGTCGACCAGCATCCGCGACCCGTCCAGGGCCAGCGTGGCCGACCCTTCCGTGCTGCGCCAGACTCCCTGCAGGTCGGCGGCGTCGTCGAAGCGGAACCACCGGTTCCACGTGAACAGGCCCATCGCCACGATCAGCAGCGCCAACAGCACGAGCACGACCGTGCGCACGACGCGGGCAACCGAGCCGCGCGGTGCGCGTGCGTGCGTCTGGCCCGGGTGTGTGTCTCGGCGCGTGGGCACGGATGTCGGCAGGTCCGCTAAGGACTAGCGCGCAGGCTCGATGACCTTCACGCCGCCCATGTAGGGCACCAAGGCGTCGGGGACGGTGATGGTGCCGTCGGCGTTCTGGTAGTTCTCGATGATGGCCGCCATCGTGCGGCCCACGGCAAGGCCGCTGCCGTTGAGCGTGTAGACGTACTTGCTTCCCTT
>CACXFZ010000205.1 GCA_902767025.1 uncultured Coriobacteriaceae bacterium | reverse complement strand
TGGTCGAATGAAGTCAGGTACACGAGCTCGCCCGAGACGCGCGCTGCCACCGTGTCGCCGTCGACCGTGGCCCTCTCGAGGCGTTGCAGGTCATCGCTGTCGGCTATCAGAAAGCACCAGCCGTCCCGCCTGCGGGCGACGGGAAGGCCCCCAGGGCCGGTGGCGTTGCGGTACTCCTCGCTCGTCTCGTAGTAGAAGGTCTTCAGCCAGAGCGCCCCGCTCTCCATGCCTGCCAGGTCGAGCTCGTAGTTGGTGAGCAGGTTGCCCTTCTGGGGCAGGGACTCGGTCATGTGGTCGGTGTCGAAGGCCACGACGAGCCCTTTGTCGTAGAAGGTCTTTATCAGCATCTCGTTCCTACCTTTCGTGCTGCGTTTCGGTGCGCTCTTCCCTGCGCGGCGGCTGCCAATCGCGCTGGCGGTCCCTGCCCTGGCCGTGGTGCCTCGCAGGGCCGCGACCGCGTGCGTACTGCTCCTGGCGCCTGCTCGCGGGGCGCCTTGCGGGAGCCTCCTGTGCATGCTCGGGCAGGATTCCAGTTCGCTCGATGTAGGCGACGAGGTCGCCGAGTTCTTCGGGCGAGGGGTCGGTCCATGCTGCGGGCCGGTAGTCCGAGGGGTCGAGTGCTTCGAGGTCGTCCAGGCACTCGACCCGGTGGTTCTCCATCAGCGTGACCGCGCGCGAGAGCGCATGCAGCTCGTCGAGGTTGCGGACTTCGACGGCGTTCCTGGCGATGCGCTCGATGGAGAGGCGCGCAGCATCCGAGTGCAGCCCAGTCCCGCCCGTCCCGAACACGGCCTGCAGGTGCTCCTTTCCGTAGTTGAGCCCGAGCCTCTCGCCGCCGATGCGTCGGTTGGGGTGCTCGGCGAGGCTGTATATCCAGTCGGCCCTGGGCGCCTTGGCGGAGTTGTCGGAAACTTCGACCCCGAGGACTTCCAGGACGTTTCTGAACTCCGACTCGGTGTCCGCGAGCGATCGGGCTATGCGCACCCGGCTCCTGATGTCGGCCGTCCAGGAGTACTCGCCCCGGTTGGCGAGCTCGATCTCTGCGCGCCTGACGTACTCGGCCTGCAGGCTCTTCGGCTGGCGCAGCGCGGCATGGGCGGGGCTCTCGCCCGCCTCCCGCTCGTCGCGCAGGAACAGCAGCCTGCGCTCCTCGGCAAGGTCCTGCAGCGAGTGGTTGAGACCTCGCGGGTCGGGGTCCTGCAGGCGCCTGCCGTCGAAGACGTTGGTGTTGTTGACCACGACGTGCGCGTGGGGGATGCCGCGGGCGTTGTCGTCGTGGTAGACGATGGCAACCTGGTAGTCGCCGAAGTGCTTCTGCGCCCATGCCACCGCCAGCTCGCGAAGCTCAGGCAGTGGGATGGCGTCGCTGGGGTCGGGCGAGACGATGTAGTGCTTGTAGGTGCGTGCGCGCTTGCCGCGCCAGGGCTGGTCGTTGCCGACGCTGTGCCTTGTGGCGTCCACGACGCGGGCCCAGTTGAACACGGATGCGGGGTCGGCTATGTCGGGGCTCTCCAGGTTGATGTAGTCGCATGCGAGCGCTCTGCCCTCCTTGGTCAGGTAGCGGTAGGGCCCCCGGCACGACGTGTGCCCGGATATCGGCTTGAGTATCGGCATCGGCGCCGCCTAGATGCGCGCGATGTGGCGCCCGGTCAGGAGCATCGTCTCGCGCCTGAGCGCGGCGGCCCCGTCGTTCACGGCCTGCAGCCTGCCGTTGGCGACGTCGAGCTGCTCCAGCACGTCGAAGGCGTCCATCTCGTTGAGGCGGAGGTAGTAGGCGATGACGTTGAGCGCATGTACGGCCTGGTTGTAGTGGTGGCCCCAGCGGTTGAGCTCGCGGTCGATGCGCATCGCGGTGACGCGGTCGACCACGAGAACGCCTGCGGAAGCGCTGTCCGAGGCTGTGGATTTGGGGACGGACAGCAGGACCCTGACAAGGTCCGAGATCGTCATGTCGAGGCTTTCGGCCTGCCTTCTTGCTTGCTCCAGGTCTTCGGCAGACATCCTGACATAAAGCCTCTTGGGATACTTCTCCATGGCTTTTCCTTTGCATCTTGGCAAGTCATAGTGTGGAAGCGGCTTGCCTGTCTTGTATGTCAGGGGCGCGGGGTCTCCCCCGCATTCAAGTCTACCGTGCGTACATGGAGGACGTCGGGAGACGCACCGCCGCGAGCTCTTCTTGTCGTTCCCTGCGTTCTGTGCTTCCGACTTTATGTACGCACAGGGCGTTTGGGAACGACGTGGAACAAGAGAGGTCGTTTGAGCGGCGGCAAGTGCTACTCCGTATGCTGTGCGTACGGAGTAGGCGACTTGCTTAGGGTTGGAGGACGGTGTCTCAAAGTCCCATGTCGAGTACTCACGTAAAGTGACGTATGTACGAAAATGACCCTTAGCAGCCAGCTAATACGCGAAATGAAGCTCAATGATAAAATGTAGTTGTTTGTATGA
>CACXFZ010000204.1 GCA_902767025.1 uncultured Coriobacteriaceae bacterium | reverse complement strand
CCGACCAGGCCGCCCACTGCGAGCGAGCCGGCGTAGGCGCCCACCGTGTGCGTGGCCGTCTTGTCGACCTGGGTCTCGTCGGCGATGTCAAGGTGCACGCCGCAGTTTCTGACCGTGCCTTCCACACGTCCGGCAAGTGCGCCCGTGTACGACGTGCCCACCACCGACGGATCCACCAGCACCAGGTTGCTCACCGTGGCGCCCGCTGGCACCGTGGCGAACAGGCCCGTGTTGCCGGAGCCCACGATCAGGAAGTCCACGAGCTTGTTGCCCTGGCCGTCGTAGTCGAAGGCCTGGGCGAGCTCGATGGGCGCGAAGCCCGGACCGGACGCCTCTTCGGCGCTGAGCGGGTTGACGTATGCCGTGCCGTACGCGGCAAGGTTGCTCTCGCGCGTGGCGCTGGAAAGCTGCGTTGCTTCCGCGTTTGCCCAGGCGGCAGACGAGAACCGGATGTCTTCCAGCTGCGTGAAGCGCCCGACCCACTCGGGGGCGTGGCGCATGTTGTTCAGATGCCTCAGGTTGGCGATCGACGCCGTGCCGTCGGCCAGGGCCCCGAACAGGCTGTTGGCAGAGGCCTGCGGCTGGTTTTCGGCGGGCGTGAGGACGACCTCGCCGCCGCCAGAATAGCTCACGTCGACGGTGGCGGTGATGTTGGCCCCTGGCGTGAGCTCGGGCGCGATATCTGCGAAATGCATGCCGTCTCGCATGCTGTCCAGGACCACGTCGATGTCGATGTTGCCCGCCGTGGTCAGCGCGAAATCACTGCCGCCCGCGAACTCGAGCACCTTGCTGTGCGTGCCGTCGGACAGCGTGACCTTCACGGTGATGCCGCTTTGCGAGGCGATGAGCGCAGTCGAAGCGGGGCAGGTGACATGCAGGTACAGCTCGTTGCCGTTGACGAACTGCGCCTGCGGCTTGAACGAGCTGGGCATGCCGTCGAAGGCGGAGCCCCCGTTGTTCGGCCCGCAGTAGTAACCCACCGGGTACGACCCGGCCCTGCGGTCCTCCTGCGAACGCGAGCCCAGGGACTCGACGTAGGAATGGAATCCCTCGGTGTCCATGTAGGCGCCCTCGCCCACGTATCCCGCCACGGTGAACTGGGGGTCTTCGGTGTACATCACGGAGTAGACGGCTCCGGACACCGGGTCGAACTCGATGACGAAGCCACCTTGCTGGTCGCCGTTGGAAGTGATGGCCTCCTGGGGGATCAGGCGCTTGACGATCGCATCGGAGCTGCCCGCGTAGTACAGCCGCTGCCACGCCTGCTGGTCCCCTTCGAAGTCCTGGGGGGCGGCACCGAGCGGATGCGCCTGCGTCACGGCATCGCTTGCGAAGCTGGCAAGCTGACCTGCGGATTCCATGTTGATGAGGCGGTTTTGGGCGGCAACGTAGATTTCCTTGGCGTAGTTGTCCAAGCGCGCCACGGTCATCGTCTTGTGGATGGTGGCACCGCCGATCACAGACACGGCGGCGATGACCGTGAGAATGGCGATGGTGCTCAGCAGCTCCATGAGCGTGAAGCCCGCCTGCGCACGGCCGCTCTGTGAAGGCAAACCCCTCAAACCCACCTCCTTGCCCCATGGGCACTCGGACGGAAATGCCTGCTCATGCATCCCTTTAACCCAATAATTCTAACACCTTCGCCCCCTGCGTGGTAAGAGCAATGCGTCCAAGCTTGCCTGGCCCCGGAGCACATCGCCGCAACAGGCCCCAACCATACGCCTTCCCGCGTCCCCAAGGCACGCTCATAGCGCGTTAGGATGCTTGCCGGGCCGCGTGCGTATAATCGGTTGTGCGCTACCCGACGGCTGCACCGTAAGCCGTCCGCACGCGTTCCCTGGAGGTGAATTACCATGTCCGAACCACGTACCCGCACCCACAGCCCCAAGTCGGCCCGCCTGTGCATCCTGGCCGCCATCGTGGCAACGCTCCTGGTTGCCACCGGCGCCCTTGCGGGATGCGCCTGCTCATCCAGCCAGTCATCGTCCAGCTCGTCGTCGAGCTCGGCGAGCGCAAGCGCCAGCGCGAAGGACAAGTCCTCGTCCAGCTCGTCGTCATCCCACAAGCTCCAGGTCCCCAACCTGGTGTCCCTCGACCAGCAAGACGCCACCAAGATGCTCCAGCAGATGGGATTCAAGCTGTGGGAGATCGACAAGCAGTTCAGCGACACCGTGGCCAAGGACCACGTGATCTCTCAAGACCCCCAGCCGGGCACGATGACCGACCCCGACAAGAAGATCGTGCTCGTGGTGTCGGCCGGCAAGCAGGCACCCGCCGATGTGGAAGTCCCCAACATCATCGGGATGAGTCAAAGCGAGGCCGAGCAGGCGCTTGCGAACGCGAAGCTCGTGCCCGTCGTGGGCAGTCCCGAAGTGTCCACCGCGGTAGAGCCCGGCAAGGTGTGCAGGCAGTCCGTCGTCGCCGGCACAAAGGTCGCCGAAGGGTCCAAGATCCTGTTCACGACCGCCTTGGCCGAAGGCACGGTTGCCGTGCCGTCCGTCGAGGGCAGTTCCTACACCGACGCGAAAGCGGCCTTGGAGGCAGCAGGACTGGGCGTCGACCCCTCGTCGGCCTACAGCGACACCGTTCCGAAGGACAGCGTGATCAGCCAATCGGTGCCCGCTGGCACGCAGGTGGTCAAAGGCACCGTCGTCAAGCTGCAGGTCTCCCTGGGGCCCAAGCCGGCCGACAAGGTGAAGGTGCCCTACATCCTGACCGCGACGCTGCAAGAGGCCATCGACGCGCTGACCTCGGCAGGGCTGGGCTACCGCTACTCGGGCGATGAGGACGGCACCGTCGTGTTCGTCACGCCCGACCCGGGCACCGAGGTCGAGGTGGGCTCCATCGTGACCTTCACGCTGAACCACGCTGCCCTGCTCGTCGAGGTACCTGACGTGAAGGGCAAGACCGGCGCCGATGCGGATGTGGCGTTCAGGAAGGCCGGCCTGACCCTCGACTACGACGTGAAGCGGCCCGACCGCGTGCTCGCCGGCACCAAGCCCCAGGCAGGCACGATGGTCGATTCGCGCGACATCATCGAAGCGGTCTACGACGACACCGCCGCGTAAGGCAACGAAGGCGCAAGGTTCGATACAAGGAAACGGCGCCGCGGCATGGCCGCGGCGCCGTTCGTCTGTCGGGGCATCGGAGTCGGTCCGCGGGGTCCCTAGCCCTGGGAGACCACGATGATGTCGTCGTTATCGCCGAACTCGACGGCCGCCCTGCTGCGCGGGTTCACCTCGATGGCGAACGTGCCATCGCCGGCGTACTTCTTGTAGCCGATGGCGATCTCGCCGTAGCGCGCCGCAGACGCCCCCAGCGTGTAGAAGTCCACAGGCTCGCCGGCAAGGACGTAGCGCGTGACGGGCTTCATGTAGACCGTGGACCCGCCGTCGGAGAGCAGGTCGTTGAGGATGGCCTTCTTGTGGCGCTCCTCGGCGATCTGGGCCATCATCTTCGCGGTGATCCTGCTGCTGACCACGAAGTCGGTCGCACGCATCATCTGCGAGAGCTTCTGGTTGCGCGTGCTGTTCATCTCGATGGTCAGCGGGATGTCGGCGCCGATTTCCTCGGCGATGTCGGTCAGGTGCAACTGCAGCATGAGCGTGCGCGCATCGGCTTCCTCGGGCTCCAGTTCGGTGTCGGACATCAAAAGGATGCTGTCGGGACCCTCCCCCACCAGGCTCTCGAGCACGCTGCGCGAAAAGAGCTTGCATTCGCGCAGGTCCATTTCGATGTTGGCCAGCTGCCCTTGGGCCGGCAGGGCGTCGGCGTCGATCTTGCCGGGTTCGGCGGCAATGACCACGCGCGAGCCGGGTGCGGCGTAGGCGTCCTCTTCGAGCAGGATCTGCTTGAGCATGTCGGTGCAGCCCAGCACGAGCAGCGTATGCGGCTCTTCGACCACGTTCGGCTCGCGCTGGAACACGCCCTCGTCCACCGGGGCGCTGTCCTGCAGATGCGTCTGCCCGTCGTCGTGCGCGATCAGGATGACCTTGTCGCCCGCCTCCACCCGCGCCTGGGCGTCGGGGTTGAGCAGGGGCTCTTCGTTGCGCAGGATGCCGATGGCCGTGGAGTGCGGCAGGCGCAGGTTGATCTCGCTGAGCGAGCAGCCCACGGCCGCGGGTATGTCTTCCACGTAGATCTCGTTGCCCTTGAAGCTGAGCAGCTCGCTCAGTATCTCGGACATGCCCGGATGGCGCCCCGTCTGCACCATCAGGCGCGCAACGGTCTTCTGGAAGTTCAGGATCTCGGCGCGGTCCCCGCCGGCGATCTTGGCGGGCTGCAGCACTTCGCGGTCGCGCACGGTGGCGGTGATGTAGGCCTCGTCGTTGCCGTATTCGTCGAGCAGGTTTTCGCAGGCCAGGATGGTTTTCACGGTCATGAAGTCGTCGGAGAGATTGATGATGATCGACTTGCACGTGTCGAGTGAGCATACCTTCAGGTCCTTGGGCGCATCCGGCCGGCCGGTGCGGCACACCAGGCGGATGTTGCCCAGGTTCTCCACGCGATCGCGAATGGTGTCCTCCATCTCGGTCTTGTCGCGCTCGGCCATCACCACCACAACCGCATCGTCCTGGTTCTCGTTGGCGATTGCCAGTTCCTCGATGATGCTCGTGACGTTTTCGTCGAAACCGATGATGACCACATGGTCCTGCTCGATGACGCGCGACTTGCCGCGCTGCAGGTCGGCGACCTTGTCCTTGATGCCGTTGGAAATGGTACCGATGAGGAAGCTGGTGATGAAGATGCCCACCAACGTGACCAGGGTCATGACGAACAGGTAGGGGATGGTGCCCTCTTCCTTGGCCAGCACGCCGGTGTTGATGGCATGCATGAGCGTGAACCAGATCGACGAGCCGGGGGAATCCGCCCCGCTGCCGTCAGCACCGCCGAGGGCGACGGCCAACAGCCCGCCGACAACCACCACCACTGCGGTGATAACCGCCAGCAGGAGCAGCAGCGACATCGTCCCCTTCGACATCAGGTTGTCGAACCAGTACCTGAACCTTTGCCAAGCGCTTGCCTTCTTCATCTGCGCCTCCTTGCGCCCGAGCGGCCACGGGGCGAACCCGTGCACGCTGCCTCTCCCAGGATTTCCACGAGCATAGCAAAGGGAAGGCCCTTCCGTGGCCACTCCCCCGCGGCTTTAAGCCAAGTCACACAAGCTTGGTCGCGCAGGCAAGGGGCAGACAGCGTTCCGCATCCTCGTGAGGCCCGCATGGTTCGGACTTCTCGGCTTGCATACGGAGGCCGCCAGCGCACGAACAACCTTGCCGCCACGCGCGATTCGTCTAGGCAGATTCCCATGATCTTGCTGGATTTGCCAGGCGTGGACGAGCGCTTCCAAGGCCAAGGGCTTGGGCACAACCTGCTGCTCGATGCCATGCATTTCCCGCAAGGCATCAGCGCACAGTTTGGGGTCCGCGGCTCTGGCCTATGCCACACAAGCATCAGGCACAGTCCGGCTTGCCACAGAACAAAAACAAGTTGAACCGTTTCTATCGGCCATGCAGACTCAACGACGCCTTGAAAAAAAAAAAAAAAAGGAAAACTGGCATCTTGCAGAACGGGGGTGGCCATGAGCGACAGCATCTTCTCTCCCGCCTTCGGCAACCGGCCTAGCACGCTTGTCGGCCGAACCTTGACGCTCGACGCGATTCTCGGCGGACTCGACAGCGAACCAGGCAGCAAGGAGCGCTCCACTCTCGTTCTGGGACAACGCGGATCCGGCAAAACCGTGTTGCTCTGGGAGCTGGCCGACCGAGCCCGCGAGAAGGGATTCGTCGTCGCCTCCCCCACGGTGGCGTCCGACGACATGCCCAACCGCATCATCGAAAAGATCCAGGACGACGGGGAGCGCTACATCAAGGGTGGCCGCGGAAAGCTGGTGGGCGGAACGGTAGGCGCGCTGGGATTCTCGGTCGGCCTGCAGTTCAGCAGCGAAATCCAGGAAACGAAGAGCTTTGGCTACAAACTCCTCAAACTCAGCGAGCGTCTGGAGCAGCAGAACCGGGGCATCCTCGTGCTGGTGGATGAAGTCCAGGGCAGCTCGCCCGAACTCAAGCAGCTCATCTCCGCCTACCTCGAACTCGTGGGAGAAGGCCGCAACGCCGCTATCGTGTTTGCCGGCCTACCGGGCGCCATCTCATCGGTTCTCAACGACCGCGTACTCACTTTCCTGAACCGAGCGCACAAGGTAGTGCTCGACCCGCTCCCCGAGGGCGACATAGACGCGTACTTCACTCATGCGTTCGCCGCAGCCGGCGTGCAAATAGCTCCCGAACTACGTCGCGAGGCCGCTCGAGCCACGAAGGGATCCCCCTACATGCTCCAACTCGTCGGCCACAACATCGTCCAGTACGCGGGAGAATCCGGTGCGGTTGACGAACGCGTCCTCCAGGAAGCGCTCGAGTCCTCCCGTGTCTCTTTCGAACGCGACGTCTGCGAGACGACCCTTGCGGCGCTTTCCGGTAAAGACGTTGCGTTCCTGCGGGCGATGGCGGCAGACGAAATCGAGAGCAACATGACCGACATCGCAGAACGGATGGGCGTAGGAGCAGACTACGCTCAAAAGTACCGCAAGCGCCTTATCGACACTGGCATCATCACCGCAACCCGACGCGGCTACGTGGCGTTCGCCGTTCCCTACCTGGCCGATCATCTACGAAACAACGCGTAACGAGCATGCTCGATCGTGCAAGGGTCCTCTCGTGATTCTGAAGCACATCACGCCAGAAGACGGAATGGCTCTTTCGGTGTCTGTCGACCGCCTTTGACTCGACAAGGGCGTTGTTCAAGGCGGCTACTAACCCGCAGGCTTCATCGCGATGGCGGCGATCCCGCACATGATGCCGCCAATCATCCAAGGCACCCAGAACATCCGGTATTCGCCCACCCCTGCAGGATGGAGGAACAACAGCATCAGCGCCACAATGGTTGCAACGAGCATGATGATGCCGCAGGCTGCACCCAGCTTGCGGCGCACCTTCAGCTTCTCGATAACCTGGTCGGCCCGGTCCTCGCCGACGATTTCCGCAACTTCTTCCTGGTCGAGTTCGCCAAGCGCGCTCAGGTTGTAGTCCTCGATGTCGATGCGGCTCATGCGAAGTGCGGCATGAACGACGAAGAACACGCCGACAGCGACAAGCGTGAAGAACGCCGCGCCCACGACGGGGCTGTCCGACCCCCCGGACACGATCAGCGCACCTAGATCAATTGCCTCATCGAGCAATGCGGCAGCACCCACCCCCAGTAGGACGAGCCCGATGCCGCCCGCAAGCTCATAGCCGCCCGTAGTGCGAATGCGCTGGCGTTGCTCCGAAGTGTAGAAGTTGACGATGTAGGGATGCTCGCGCGCGAACGCCATGCTAGAGAATGCGGCGGGGATGATAAGCAGCAGGCCGGCAGCAACGAAGACGAACCCGAGCAGGACCGCCACGACGTTCAGATCCTCGAACGAGAAGATCGCGCAGGAAAAGACCTCAAGGGCAACACCCAGCGCCACCCTCCAGGCAAACGAAAGCTTTTGGGCGTCGTAGCCCGTAACGTCGGAAGAAGCCGATGCGGCAGAGAACGCCTTGCCTGGTGCAGCGCTTTGCTGGGTAAGGTCACCTTTCACCAAGTCGTCGAGCGAGCATTCGAACAGGTCGCACATTTTCATGAGCTTGTCCATTTCGGGGTAGCTTTTGCCCGATTCCCACTTGGTCACCGACTGACGGGACACGCCCATAAGCATGGCGAACTGTTCTTGCGTCATGTTGTGCTCTTGGCGCAGGTGAAGCAAATTGTCGCGGAAACTCATTTTTCAAACCCTCTCTATACAAAGCCTATTGTACTGGCCTGCGAACGGCTTGAAGTATGCGGTTGCCACAGGGAATCCGCCATCAACCTGGGGTTTCTCAAAGGGCGGTTTCCGGCAACCAGTGGTTGCAACCGCCTTGTACGCCCTTTACAAGGGAAAAACTCGCTCCGTGATGCGAAAAAGGAACTGAAAGGTATAGGTTGTCGAAAAGTCAACGAGGGGCATTCTGGTGCCCTAGATTCCCGCGCCTTTGGCCCGAAGCGTACTTTAGTACGCGAGGGACAAAGGCGCGGGAAGATAGGGTGCCAGAATGAACCGCAGCGGCGAGTTTGTAGCCGTTCGTCAGAACGGCTACACATTGAACTTGAAGTGCATGATGTCGCCGTCCGCTACGACGTAGTCTTTGCCTTCCTGACGCAGGCGGCCGTGCTCGCGGCAACCGGCTTCCCCACCGTATTGGTCGTAGTCGGCGAAGCTGGCGGTTTCGGCCTTGATGAAGCCGCGCTCGAAGTCGGTGTGAATGGTGCCGGCGGCCTGGGGCGCCTTCGCGCCGATGGGGATGGTCCAGGCGCGCGTCTCGTCGGGGCCGGTGGTGAAGAAGCTCTGCAGCCCCAGCAGCTTGTAGGCCTCGTGGATCAGGCGAACCAGGCCGCTTTCCTCCAAGCCCATCGCCTCCAGGTACTCTTTGGCCTCGGCGGGATCGAGCTCCGCCAGGTCGGCCTCCACCTTCGCGCAGATGGGCACCGGGTCGCAACCGTCGATCTGCTCGAACGACCCGCCCAGCGCATCCTCGTCCACGTTGGCGATGTAGAGCATGGGCTTCATCGTGAGCAGATGCAGATCGTAGAGCGCGGCGACCTCGTCGTCGGACAGGTCCAGCGTACGTGCGCGGTGGCCGTCGTTCAGTCCCGCCAGGACCTTGTTGGCCGTGTCGAACTTGAGCACGTTCGCCTTGTCGCGCTTGGCATCCTTTTCCAGGCGCGGCAGCGCTTTTTCGATCGTGGCGATGTCAGCCAGGATCAGCTCGGTCTTGATGGTGTCCACGTCGCTTGCGGGGTCGACCTTGCCCGCCACGTGCACGACCTCGGGGTCGCCGAAGAAGCGCACCACTTCCGCGATGGCGTCGGTCTCGCGGATGTTGGCAAGGAACTGGTTCGCCAAAGCCTCGCCCTGAGTGGCCCCCGCCACCAAGCCGGCGATGTCGACGAACTCGACCGTGGCAGGCACGATGCGCGCCGGGTGGTCGATTTCCGCCAGGCGGTCCAGGCGGGAATCGGGAACGGGCACCACGCCCACGTTGGGCTCGATGGTGGCGAAAGGGTAGTTGGCGGCCAGGCCGCCCTTGTTGGTAAGTGCCGTGAACAAGGTGGACTTGCCCACGTTGGGCAGTCCGACGATGCCGATGGAAAGCGCCATGAGGTTCTCCTTGAAAGCAGTTCCGCTGCCCGTTGGAGCAGCGGAACCATGATAGCAGGTTGTCTGTTTTCCCTAAATCGAAATGATTCCCATTGTGGACAAGGTGTAGCTGACCAGGATGACCACCAGCAGCACCGGCGCCACGTACTTGATCATCACGGTGAACAGGCCCGAGGCGGCGAACTTCGACGACACGCGCACTTCGTCGATGATCGCCTGCGGCTTGATCACATACCCGATGAAGATGCAGGTGAGCAAGGCCACAATGGGCATGAGCACCGTGTTCGACAGGAAGTCGAAGAAGTCGAGCAGCTGGAAGTCCTGGTACTCGCCGAACCCGAAGATCGAATGCATCGGGTCCATCCACAGCAGGCTGTTGTAGCCCATGTTCACGAAAGTGCCCACCAGCAAGATGAACACGCCTGCCACGATGATCGCGAAACGGCGCGACTTGTTCAGGCCGTCGGCCACGATCGACGAGCAGGTCTCGAACAGGCTGATGCAGCTGGTGAGTGCCGCGAAGAACACCAGCAGGAAGAACACGAAGCCCAGGATGCGTCCCGCTTCACCCAGCGTGTTGAACACCTGGGGCAGGATGACGAACATCAGGCCCGGGCCGGCGTTTTCGGCCACCGCTTCGCCACTGCCCAGTGCCGCAAAGGCGGCGGGGATGATCATGAAGCCGGCCATGATGGCGATGCCGGTGTCGAAGACCTCGATGCGGCGCACCGAATGCTCAAGGTCGTGCTTCTTCTCGAAGTAGCTGCCATAGGTGATCATGATGCCCATGGCAAGCGAGAGGCTGTAGAACATCTGCCCCAGCGCGCCGATGACCAGCTCGATGGAGAACTTGCTGAAGTCGGGAACCAGGTAGTAGGCGATGCCGTCCAGAGCGCCCGGAAGCGTGGCCGCGTACACGGCGATACCCACCGACATCGCGATCAGCGCCGTCATCAGGATGCGGTTCACGCGCTCGATGCCGTTTTGCACGCCCAGCGCCACGACCAGGTACACCACCAGCAAGAACACGATCAGCCACAGGTAGGTTTCAGGGTTCTGCAGGATGAAGCCCGTGAAGAACCCGTCACCCGCGATGTCGGCAGCGGGCGTGGTCAGGTAGGAGACCATG
>CACXFZ010000203.1 GCA_902767025.1 uncultured Coriobacteriaceae bacterium | reverse complement strand
GTCGATGCCGGGGTACCAGAGGCCTTGGCTGAGAATGCTCGTCTCGGCGGCAGATGTGGATGCGAAGCCCCAGCACGTGCCGAAGGGCCTTTGGTTCTTGACGGGCGTGACGTAGCTCACGCCATCGACGTCGCGCAGGTCGAAGCTCGCGGGGACGCCGTCGGTTTGAGCAGATAGGCCGACGCTGCCAGCCGTCAAATCGCCAGGCTCGGCGAAAGCGGCCGACCCCATGCCGCCAAACGCCAGCAGCACGGAAAACGAGAGGGCGACGGCGCCTTTGGCGATTCCCCTCATACTAGACCCCGATCTTCGAAACAAACGAATACGAAAAACGCCCTCTCATTCTATTACATACGCGGTGCCCTTTGGTCAACGTGAGCGCAACGTGAGCGTAACCGCCGTCGATACGGGGCGAAGAACGCGAGGCGGAGCGCACATACAGCCGTGGCGCCAAGCGCTGCAATCGTTCCGCCGAGCTCGTCGCCGGTCTTGGCCGCCGAGCTCTTTCCAGATGCGTTCGATGAAGCGCCCCTCGTGTCGGTATTGCTGCCGCTGTTGCCGCCGCTGCCGCTGCTGCTGCCGCCGCCATCCGACTTCTTTCCCACACAGCGGCGAACGTGTGGTCGCCCTTCACCGTGTACTTGTCGCCGGGGTAGTACTCCGAGCCCTTCCAATACTTGAACGTGTAGCCGTCGCGAACGGGCGCCTCGGGGATGGTGATCACATCTCCCACGTTCGCCTCGATGGTCAGGCTTGTCTTGCCCTCAATCGTCCCACCACCCAAGTCGAAGGTGAGCGTGCCCTTCTTTGCCACCTCTGCATAGGTCGCCTTGTAGGTGGCGTCGCCGGTCACGTTGGCCACCTCGGGTGTCCAGCCGGCGAACTTGTAGGCGTGTTGCGCATCTGCTTCGCGCGTCGGGTCGGCAGGTCGCTTGACGTTGGCTGCGGGCGTGCCGTAATCGTACTCGGCGGTTTCCTTGAGCACGGTCGAGCCGTCGTAGTCGACGAAAGTCACCTTGTACTTGTTGACCGTCTCGTCATACGTCGCCGTGTAGGTGACATCGGCGGTGACACGCGCTATTGCGGGCATCCATCCCTTGAAGACGTACGTGTATTTCACGTCGGCTGCCTTCTTAGGCGTCTCGCCTTGGAAAACGGGGGTATCGCCGTACAGCACCGTTTCGGTCTGTAGGGTCGTGCCGTCGGCGTTCTTCCACGTAACCGTGTGTGTGCGGGACTGATCGGCAAGGGTCCTCACCGTCGTGGGCTCCGAAGCTGGGGAAGCGTTCTTGGTGTTCGTCACCGCTATGCGGGCGAATATGCTGTAATCCGTGTTCGGCTCGAGGCCGGCCCATTGCATCACGCCGTCACCATCTGGCGAAGACCACGTAACCGAGTGAGTCGTGCCCAGCCGCTAGCATCACCGCCACGCAGACGAGAAACGCGCCAAAGACGCCGTATGCAACCACATTCCGGACGCGCTTGCCCACGTGGTGGCGAGCAAGCAGGCCGTGCAGCAAGAACCCGCAGATGACGAACACTTGCAGGGCATAATAGACCAGGTTGCGTTGCTCGGTGCTGAGGTAGCCCTCCCCGGCATGGTTCGCCAACCCGAGAACGGTGAACTGCAGGAAGACGAAGGTGCCAAACAGACATGTGAGGCTCAGCTCGCGCCTCGCTTTGTCAGATAAAACAAACATGGCATCCATAGTCCCTCAGGGTCCGACTCGGCGCAATGCAAATCGACGAATTCCGTTCAAATTCCGTTGAAACCGGAGGCCCTGAGATGGGGCCTTACATTAACCCCAATTCGACCGCCCTCAAGAACAAGCTAAACAAGGGAAGCACGCAGGTTTCTATGGCGATGCGCACCCCGTGTGCGCCCGTCAACGAACGAATGACGTAAGGGATGCGTGCCGCTTGTTCGCGTACAATGAAACGACAGTGCACTCCTGATTCGCTTTTCCGGAGAATGAGGTCTTATATGAAGAGGGTCGTCAGGGCAGTCGTTGCTCTCGCGCTTTCCGTACTGCTGACATTTGGCGGCGCGGGAGCGGTCGCCTTCGCTCAGCCCGGTGGGCTGATAGCTGGCAACGCCGACTTGACCGGACAATCCGACGACATCCCCGCGCGTTTCGACTTGCGGAATGTGGATGGTGTGAGCTACGTCACGTCGGTCAAGAACCAAAGGCCCTTCAACACGTGTTGGGGCTTTGCGGCCACCTCCGCTGCCGAGACGAGCATCCTGGGCCAG
>CACXFZ010000202.1 GCA_902767025.1 uncultured Coriobacteriaceae bacterium | reverse complement strand
GCGTATGCGCGCATCGGGCTGGCGGACGAGGACATCCCCCAGATGACGGAGGACCTGAATTCCATCATCGAAAGCCTGAAACCCATCACCGAATACAACCTGGACGGCGTCGAGCCCACGTTTCACCCCATCGGGGATCTGTCCAACGTGATGCGCGAAGACGTGGAAACCCCCGGGTTCACCCAGGAGGAAGCCCTGGCCAACGCGCCGGCCGTGCGCGACGGCGGCTTCCTGATCCCGTCGATCCTGGGCGGGGGTGACAACTAATGGCAGCCCTCGATTTCAGCGGCTGGACCGCCGATGCGATCCGCGCCGGCCTTGCGGGCAAGGACTTCACGGCCACCGAGGTGGCGCAGGCAGCCCTCGACCGCGTGCAGCAGGTCGACCCGCAGATAAACGCCTTCCTGCAGACCACGCCCGAGGCCGCGCTGGCGGCCGCGCGTGCTGTCGACGACGCCATCTCCGGCGGCACGTTCGACCAGCTTGGCCCGCTGGCAGGCGTGCCGGTGGCGTTCAAGGACAACATGAACATGCTGGGCACGCGCACCACCTGCGCGTCGCGCATGCTGGAAAACTACGAAAGCGCCTTCACGGCCACCTGCGTGCAGAACATCCTGAACGCAGGAGGACTGCCGCTGGGCAAGCTGAACATGGACGAGTTCGCGTTCGGGTCTTCCACCGAGACCAGCGCGTTCTGCACGACGAAGAACCCCTGGGACGTCGAGCGCGTGCCGGGCGGCAGCAGCGGTGGCAGCGCAGCGGCGGTGGCCGCGGGGCTTGCCACGGTCACGCTGGGCTCCGACACGGGCGGCTCGATCCGCCAGCCGGCGAGCTTCTGCGGCGTGGTGGGCGTCAAGCCCACGTACGGCCTGGTCAGCCGCTACGGCGTGGTGGCCTTCGGCAGCTCGCTCGACCAAGTGGGCCCCTTCGCGCTCACGGTGCGCGACGCCGCGTTGGCGATGAACGCGCTTGTGGGCCGCGACCCGCTCGACTGCACGAGCCAGGAGTGCAGCACCGACTTCACGGCCAACCTGGAGGAAGGTGTTGAGGGCATGCGCATCGGCGTGGTGCCCGAGTTCATGGAGATGCAGGGCCTGGAGCCCGAGATGCGCGCCGCCGTGGAGCAGGCAGTTCAGAAGCTGGCCGAGCAGGGCGCCGAAATCGTGGAGGTCGAGCTGCCCAACGCCGCCGCCGCGATGAGCGCCTACTACGTGATCGGCCCGTGCGAGGCGTTCAGCAACCTCAGCCGCTTCGACAGCGTCCGCTACGGCTACTGCGACCCGGGCCATGCCGACCTGGGCAGCCAGTACGAGGCCAGCCGCGCCAAGGGGTTCGGCCCCGAAGCGCGCCGCCGCATCATGCTGGGCAGCTACCTGCTGTCTGCCGGCGTGTTCGAAACCTACTATTACCAGGCGCAGAAGGTGCGCACGCTGATCACCGACGACTACCGCATGGCGTTCGGTGACTGCGACTGCATCCTGATGCCGGCCAGCCCGCGCACTGCGTTCAAGTTCGGCGAGATCTCGGATCCCACCACCATGTACCTGTCGGACATCTTCACGATATCGATCAACATAGCGGGCAACGGCGGCATGAGCATGCCGCTGGGCCTGGGCGCCGATTCCGGCCTGCCGGTGAGCGCGCAGCTGGTGTGCCCCTGGTTCAAGGACCAGAACATGTTCCGCGTGGCCGCGGCACTCGAGCGCGTGTACGGGGAGGCTCCCGTGGCGCCTGCGTTCGCCCAGGGAAAGGCTGGTGAGTAGCATGAAGACCATGGAAGAGGTCCTGCGGGACTGGGAGGCCGTGATCGGCCTGGAGGTCCATTGCGAGCTCACCGAGCTTGAAACCAAGATGTTCTGCGGATGCAAGCTGGAATACGGCGCCGAGCCCAACACCCACACCTGCCCGGTGTGCTTGGGCATGCCCGGTGCGCTGCCCGTGCCCAACAAGGCGGCCATCGAAAGCATCGTGCTCGCCGGCATGGCCACCAACTGCGACATCGAAAAACGCACGATGTTCTACCGCAAGGGCTACATGTACCCCGACATGTCCAAGAACTTCCAGACCACGCAGGGCCCGGTGGCCTTCTGCATGCGCGGCTGGCTCGACCTGGACGTCGACGGCAAGGGGGCCGAAGAGCGCCCCGGCATCGACGAGATGGCCGTGGGCGAGATGCGCGACAACATCACGCGCACCGAAGACGGCTACACGGCGCACGTGGGCATCACGCGCATCCACATGGAAGAGGACGCCGGCAAGATGGTGCACATCGGCG
>CACXFZ010000201.1 GCA_902767025.1 uncultured Coriobacteriaceae bacterium | reverse complement strand
TGGCGGGATGTACGAGACTTGAACTCGCGACCTCCGACGTGACAGGCCGGCGCTCTAACCAACTGAGCTAACACCCCGCTTGTTGGCTGCTGCCGTTAAGCAGCTTGGCTATTCTATCGGGAAAGCTCCGTAAGTGCAAGAGGAAAAACCCGGCGGTTTTCCGCAGGCACAGAATCGTCAAACATGGTCCGAGCGCACTCCATCCTCGCAAGGCCGGCGCAGCATGGCTCCAACCTGCATTCAGATCCCGAAAGCAAGAAGAACCATGACGCATGCCCGTCGTTGTCTGGCAGAGGGTTCGGGCCGATGACGCATACCGGTTGATTCCTGGCAGCCAGCGGCTGAAGAACCATCGGCCACGCCGCATGGCGCTCTCCGGCAACCTGCTATAGGTCGTCCATCGGAATCGAGAACGGATCGGGCATCTGGCGCACGCGCGTGATGGTCTCGACTTTGGCGTTCGACCCGGCCAGCAGCGCGGCCGTGAACACGTCGGGGCGCAGGCTGCCCGTCTGGCGCACCACGAGCGAAAACGCGATCTCGCATCCCTTGACCTCGGGAGCGTCGAGCAGGTAGTCCGACACGACCAGGTTGCGTTCCTTGCCCTTCTTCACCACCGTCACGGACTCGGGCACCTGCAGCTCGCCCGGCTCGGAATCGAGCACCACCTCGTAGACCGATATCGGGAACTGCACGTTCGGCGCCGCCGAGCGCACGTCCACGTACTCGCAGCTTTCCACCATCAGGTCGGCCACACTCGCCTGCCGCAACCGGTCGAGCGCCAGGTTCACGTCAACGAACGACGTCAGGAAGACGTCGAACATCTCGCTCCAACCCCCTACCCCTACGGGCAGGGCGGAGCCGAACGACGTCTTCATATGCGGGCTGAACCCCTGCGTGACCGCGAACGGCAGGCCGGCGCGGCGCACGGTGCGCTCCATCGCGCGCAGCACCTCCAGGTGCGAAAGCAGGGCCAGCCGTCCGCGCTTGTGGTACACGATGCGCAGACGGTACAGCTCCTCGGGCTGCTTCGGGCGAAACGCGTCTTCGGGCAAAAACGGCAGGGCCTCCTGGGCGCCGCCCTCAATCGGATCGTTAGCGCTCATCGTCCACCCCCTGCCCTTTCAGCTGGCGCGGCTTGCTGGTGACCACCTGCGTTCCCAGGTCGTCGCACAGGCCGCAGCCCGTGCACGCGCCGAACGAGCAGTCGGGCGTGACGGTCTCGTTCAGCGCCCGCTCGTATTCCTTCTTCAGGTAGCGCAGGCTCACCCCGCAGCTGATGTGCTGCCACGGAAGCACCTCGTCGGTGTCGAAGGTGCGCTGCGCAACCGCCGCGACGTCGATGCCGCACGCATCCGCCGCGTCGCGCCAGGCGTCCTCGCGGAAGTGCTCGGTCCATGCATCGAACCGCGCACCCCGGCGCCACGCCCCTTCGAGCAGATCGGCGCACTCCCTGCCGCCGCGGCTCATCACGGCCTCCACGAAGCTCGTCTTGGGGTCGTGCCAGTTCACGCGGACGGCCTTGTACTTCACCGAGTTTCGCAGCAGCTGCACGCGTCGCAGCGCTTCCTCGGGGGCGATCTGGCCGCACCATTGGAACGGCGTCTGGGCCTTGGGCACGAACAGCGCGCACGACACGTTGAACTGGATGCGGTTCACCTGCTTTTCGGGCACCATCGTGCGCACCATGTCGTAGAGGCGCTGCGTCAGGCTCGCGATGCCCTTGATGTCGTCGTCGGTTTCCGTGGGCAGGCCGATCATGAAGTACAGCTTGCAGGTGCGCCAGCCGGCTTCGAAGGCCGCCGCCACGGCGCTCATCACGTCCTGCTCGGTCACGTTCTTGTTGATGACGTCGCGCAGCCGCTGCGTGCCCGCTTCGGGGGCGAACGTCAGGCCGCCGCGTTTCTCCCCGGCCACCAGGCTCGCCATGGCCGTGCCGAACGCGTCCAGGCGCTGCGAGGGAACCGACACGCGCACGCCCGTGCCGCGCAGCTCGTCTTGCAGGCGCACCAGTATCTGCTCGATCTCGGAATGATCGGTGGTGGAAAGCGACGTCAGGCTCACTTCGTCGTAGCCAGTGGCCGCCAGACCCTGTCGCACGGCATCCACGATGTTGTCGGAGCTGCGCTCGCGCACCGGACGGTAGGTCATGCCCGCTTGGCAGAACCGGCACCCGCGCGAACAGCCGCGCAGGATCTCGACGTTCAGCCGGTCGTGAATCAGGTCGGCGAAGGGAACCACGCACGGCTCCCAGCCGCTCGACGAGGCGAACCCGTCCCACACGCGCTTGTTCACCACGGCGGGAGCATGGGGGTTGGCGGGCTGCACCATAGCACCCGCCTCCTGCTGGCGTTCGGCGTCGACGGGCTCGTACAGGCTGGGCACGTAGCTGCCGGGGATGTCCGCCAGCTGCTCGAGCAGCGCCTGGCGCGAAAGGCCCTGGCGCCGCGCGCGGCCAACGGTCCCCACCGCTTCCGATATCCATTCCTCGCCCTCGCCGATGCAGAAGCAGTCGACGAAGGGCGCGTAGGGCTCGGGGTTGTACGAGCACGGCCCGCCCGCCAGCACGATCGGATCCCCATCGCCTCGGTCGGCGGAGCGCACCGGAAGCCCCGCCAGGTCCAGCGTCTCGAGCACGTTGCTTGCCGCCAGCTCGTGCGGCAGCGTGATGCCCACGCAGTCGAATTCGCTCAAGGGCGCGCAGCTTTCCAGGCTGAACAGCGGCAACCCCGCTTCGCGCATGACGTCGGCGAACTGCGCGTCGGGCAGAAACGAACGCTCCGCAAACATGCCCGGGGCCGCGTTCACGGCGTTGACCAGGATGCGGATGGCCTGGTTGGCCTGGCCGAGTTCGTACGTGTCGGGATAGACCATGCACAACGACGCATCGTCGTCGCTGTCTTCTGCCGAGCGGTGCACCGCTCCCAATTCGTGGTCGATGTAGCGCACAGGGCGCGCTGCCTGAGGCAGCAATGCTGCAAGTTGGGGCCAGAGGTTTTTCATCGCAGGTTTACGCCTTCTTGCTGCGGTAGGCGTCCCAGGCCGACTTGGCGGCCTTCTTGGCGACCTCGGAAGGATCCACACCAGCCGCCTCGGCGATGTTGTCGACCGCTTCCTTCACGGTCGGCACGGTGTTCTTCACCACGGGAATGGCGTTCTTCACCGCGCGACGGGCACTGGCCGCGATGCGCGCGCCGTACGAGCCCGCCAGACGGCTCATCGCCTCGCCGGGGCTGGACGCGTCTGCGAGCAAGTCGCCCACGCGCTCCGCTTCGGCCTTGGCGGCGTCCAGGGCGTCTTGCACGGCATGGCCCTCACCCACCGTCTGCTCGAAGTACACGATGGCCGCCCGGCCCATGGCCTGCGTGCCCATGTAGCCGATGCCGCCCTTGATGATCCAGCCGCCGATGGGGACCACCGACAGTGCCTGGCGGGCGACGGCGCGCAACGCGAAGGCGCCACCGACAACGCCGGCCAGCTCCTTGATGCGTTCGGGTCCCATCTTCTGCCCGTAGGCGGCGGCGATCTGAAGCAGCATCTTGGCCTGGTTGGCCGTCATGATGGGCATGTCCGCACCGGGGATGAACATCACGGCGCCGATGCCGGCGTTCTGCACCGACGTGGCGTTCACGCACTCGAGCGCGAGCGGACGGCGCACGAACGGGAAGCACAGCGCGAAGGCAAGGCGCTTGTCCTTGAACGTGTCGACGATCCACCTGCCCATGCGGCTGCACAGCTGGTCCTCGCGCGCCTCGTCGAGCTCGTAGGGCTCTTCGCCCGTGGCAACGAGGGATGCGGGCACGATGTCTTCCTGGTCGACGTCGTCGTTGGCGAACAGGGGCTCCTCCGCCAGGGGCGAGGCCACGTCCGCGGCCAGCAGCGGCGTGCGGGCCGCCTTGGCCAGGCTCATGACGATGTCGGGCAGCGTGGTGACGGTCAGTGCGGGAACCCCCACCCTGCGCGACTGCTTGGCGATGGCCCCCGTCTGCTCCGAGAATCCGGCCACCAACACGGCCAGGTCGGTGCCTGCGGGCACCGTCGGAACCTGCTTGCCGTAGGTCACGAAGTTGACCAGCGCGTTGTCGGCCTCGGTCTCGAACAGCGAACGCACCAGCTGCCTGATGTCGTCGGGTGCCGTTTCATCCTCCAGCACGATGACGCTCACGGGCATCATGCGCGCCGTGTCGATGTCGGTTGCCGCATTCATCACGTCTTTAATGTCGATAGGCAGACCCATGACGGTTCCTTTCCTTCGCAAACAGGCTCATACGTCGATCAGTGACCATTATGCGCCCAGACAGAGCCCACGAACCCCAGCAATATGAAATTCACCAACATGAACGACGAACCGTAGCTCACGAACGGCAGCGGAATGCCCGTGATGGGCATCAAGCCGCACGTCATGCCGATGTTTTCGAGTATCTGGAACAGCCACATGCCGGCGATGCACATGACGATGACGGTGCCGAACAGGTCGTTTGCGGAATACGCGATCGAGAAGCAGATGAACAGCAGCGCGGCGTACAGCAGCAGCAACAGCATCGCACCCACGAAACCCAGCTCTTCGGCCAGCACGCAGAAGATGAAGTCGGTGGGCGCTTCGGGCAAATACCCCAGCGTGGACTGCCCAGCGTTCATGTAGCCCTTGCCGAACAGGCCGCCCGAGCCGATGGCGATCTGGGCCTGCTGCAGGTTGTAGCCGTCCCCGGTGGGATCGTAGCTGTTGTCCAGGAACACCAGCAGGCGCGCCCGTTGGTATTCCTTGAGCAGCACGTCCTTGCCCAGCGCCTCGTCGAGCACGGGGTCGAGCATGAACAGCGACACCACCGCCACGACGATTGCCACCACCGTAACGATGATGAACCGCGGCTTGGCACCGCCCACGATCAGCGCCACGCCCGCGATGAACAGGTACACCAAACCCGTGCCCAGGTCGGGCTGCGTCATGATGCACACGAACGGGATGGCCATGATCATGAGCGATTTCAGGTACTCCTTCACGCTGTCCAGCTTGCCGCCGTAGCGCGCCATCACGCTGGCGTCCAGCAGGATCACCGTGAGTTTGGCGAACTCGCCCGGTTGGAACGACACGCCCGCTATCGACACCCACGACGTGGCGCCCTTCGATTCCAGGCCGATGATGGGCAGGTGCGGCATCAATATGAGCACCACGTTCACGATGATGAACAGCGTCAGGTAGCCCGAAAGCTGGTGGTAATCGAAGCGCAGCAGCAACAGCATCGCCAGAGCGCCCATGCCCACCACGGCCGCCTGGCGCATGAAGCTGTAGTTGTCGTTGAACGCCGTGGCCGAATACACCACGATCAGGCCGTAGGCGGCCAGTGCGAACACCACGGCCAGAAACGGCAGGTTGACGTACTTGAACCTGCGCGGGCGCGTGGCCGCCGCCACCTGTGCATCGGCGGTCGCCAACGAGGAGATCTGTTGCATCCGTTGCGTGCTCATGACCGTCGCCTTGCGCTACCTCCGATTCTGGCTTCCCTCGTCGTACGTGCCGAAATTGCCCGAGTACGAGTACACCGACAGCGTGCTGCCGCCATCGCCGTACACGCCGGAGCCGAACACCGCCGAATCGCCCTTGGAGCGCTCGGCCGCCAGCTTGTCCGCCTCGGTCGCGTCTTCGCCTGCGTAGATGGTACCATCCAGCGCCCGCAGGGTGTCGGTAAGCTCGCCGCTATCGTAGGCCATCGCGGCCTTGAGCACCTCGGCTGCCATCGGGATGGCCGACGTCACGGTCGACGGGCCCTCCTCGCAGATGATGGCCACCACGTAATGGGGGTCGTCGGCGGGCGCGTAGCAGGCGAACAGGGAGTAGTCTTCCTTGCCCTGCACCTCGGCGGTACCCGTCTTGCCCGCCACCGTGTAATCAACGCCTTCGAAGAAGCGCGTGTAGTCGTTGAGCGTCATCACCTGGCGCAGGCCCTCCTGGACCAGGCTGAGGTTGTTGGGCGACTGCGTGGGCGTGGCCAGCACTTCGGGCTTGTGCTCGAGCACCACCTCGCCCAGCGAGTTGCGCACCTCCTTGAGCACGTGCGGCTTGTAGACCGTGCCGGTGGCGATGCCGCAATACCCGCACGCGATCTGCAGCGGCGTCACCAGCACGTAGCCCTGGCCGATAACCATGTTCGACATGTCGCCGCCCTGCCATTCGCCTTCCTCGGGCGCGTCCTTGAAGTACTCGGCCTTCCAGTCGGCCGTGGGAATGCGCCCTTCGGCCTCGCCGGAAAGGTCGATGCCGGTGCGCGCGCCGAAGCCGTACTGGCGCACGTAATCCTGCATGGCGTCCAGGCCCAGGTCGCGCCGACGGTCGAAAAAGCCCTTCGCGATCTCGTAGAACACCGTGTCGCAGGAGTTGGCGATGCCGCCGATCAGGTCCAGGGTGCCGTGGCCCGTGAGCAACCAGCAATTCTGCGGGTAGTTCTCGCCGAAGCCCGTCCACGTGCCCGTGCAGTTGTACGACGAGCCCGCGTTCGCGATGCCGTCGGTGAGCGCCGCCATGGCCGTGAACGCCTTGAACGTCGACGCCGCCGGGTACGTGCCGGCAATCGAGCGGTTCATCAGCGGGTAGTGCGACTCCTCGGTGTTGAACTCCTCCCACACCTGGGCCGAAATGCCGCCCACGAAGCTCTCGGGCGAGTACGTGGGATAGTTCGCCATGGCCACGATCGACCCATCGCGGCAGTCCATGCACACCACGGCAGAGGCGGCACACGTGCCTTCGCTCACATACGCGCGCAGCGTGTCGTCTGCCACCTGCTGCACGGGGGCGCGCACCGTCAGGTACACGTCGTTGCCGCTGGTGGGATCGGTCACCGAGACCACTTCCTGCACCGTTCCGGACGCATCGGTGAGCAGGGTGCGCGTGCCGTGGTCGCCGGCCAGCAGGTCGTCGTAGGACGCCTCGACGCCGCTCTTGCCCACCACGTCGCCCGACTGGATCTGGCGCCCTTCCGTGGCGGTGGCGAGCTCTTCGTCGGAAACCGTGCCGGTGTAGCCCAGCACATGGGCCGCGAGCGTGCCGAACGGGTAGACGCGCTCGGTGCGCAGCTCGGTGGTCACGCCCTTGAATGCCCCCGAGTGCTCGCTGATGAAGGCCAGGTTGCGCCTGCTCGCGTCGTTGGTGACCACGCGGTTGTTCTGGGCGCCGCTGGACGCGTCCAGGATGCGCTGGCGCACCACCTCGTAGGGAATGCCCAGAAGCGCCGACAAGCGCATGATCACGTCGTGGTCCTGCGCCACGTCCGGCGACGCGAGCACGGTGTGCGAGGAGCGGTTCTTCACCAGCGGGATGCCCGACGCGTCGTAGATCACGCCGCGCGGCGCCGGCGTGTACACGGTGGTGTACAGGTTCTCCTCGGCCTTGCGCCCGTATTCCTGGGCGTTCAGGATCTGCATGCTCCACAGCTTCACCGACAGGGCGCCGAACACGGCCAGCGATAAGACACCCATGGCCACAAACCGCTCGCGCAGCGCCTCGCCGGGCGATCCGGCGTACTGGACTTCGCGCGGCAGCTGGCCTGCGCTGGCGGCGCTGAAGCTTTCGGTGCGCTGCTTCTTCGGCACCACGCCCACCGTGCCCACCTGGTTGATGGGATGCTTCGACTTCAGGTGATCCTTCTGCGTCGTGTTGCTTCTGCGTAT
>CACXFZ010000200.1 GCA_902767025.1 uncultured Coriobacteriaceae bacterium | reverse complement strand
TCCTTGGTGAACTCGTAGGTGCCGTTCTCGGGCACGTCGGGGCCGGTCAGCTTCACCTTGAACTTGAACTCTCCCATGGTGCCGTCTTCGACGCGCTTCTCGACTGCCAGCTTGCCGTCCTCAAGGTCGTTGGTGAACACGGGCGTTGCATCGGCGCCAGACGAATCGGTGATGGTCTGGTCGAAACTGAGGGTGCCATCGCCGTTGTCGGATACCGTGACGTGCACCGCGTAGGCTTCCTTCGAGTAGATGACTGCTGCGTCCTTGCCTGCCTTTTCGCGGATCGTGTAGTCGAACGACTGGCCGATTGCGGTTTCGTCGAAGTGGATCTTGTCGAAGGTCACGACACCGGTCGCATCGTTCTTCGCCGTTGCAACAACCTTGCCTTGGCCATCAACCAGCTCGAACGTGAACTCGTTGGCCTTCAGGTCGCGCTTCTGCAGCACCTTCCATGCCTTCACTTCGAGGTCGCCTTCGGCATGGTACTCGTTGGCGAACTCGGGTACGTTGCCCTTGCCCAACGACTCCCAGGTGCCCGCGGCGTTCTTCTGGTAGTAGGTGGGCGTGGCGGTCATCGTGCCGTCGCCGTTGTCCACGACCTTCACGCGCACGCGATACACGGAGGTGTCGTAGGTATAACCCGGACGGCCGAAATCGAGCTCATGCAGGTAGTAGGTGTAGGTCTTGCCGGCATCGGCGTTCGTGTACTCGATTGCGCCGAAGGTCACGGTGCCGTCGATGCGGCTCGAAGCAGCATCGATCACCTTGGTGCCCGCTTCGTCTGTGGTCAGGTTGAAGCGGAACTGGTAGTTCTTCATCTCGCGGTTTGCGAGCGTCTTGGTAGCGCGCAGATTGACGTAGCCCTGCGTCTTGTAGACGTTGACCACCTCGTCGGAAACGGTCTGGTTGGCCTTGACGACAAGCTCGCGCGTTTCGCCGCCGCGTGCGGTGTAGCCTGCGGGCACGGCCTCGACGGCGGTTACGGTTGCCTGCTGCGGCAGCTTCTTCACGCGGACGGTCTCGGCATCGCCAAGCTCGATCGTTGCGCCCGTGGAGACGGAGCCATCGCGCACAACCGTACCGCTTTCGTCGAGGACCTCGTAGGCGAACTCGTCGAATATGGGTTCGCCCTGCGCATCGGCGATGGTGAATTCGAAGGTGAAGTTGTCACCGGCCGTTGCGCTGGTGGCGCCCGCGATGGACTTCGTCAGCTCCACATCGCCATACGGGTGGTAGGTGTTGACGATGTCGTATCCGTCGATTTCGCTGATATAGGAGTCAAGCGCACTGCCAGAGCTGCGGCGCTCCTCGACCGTGTAGACGATTTCCACACCGTGGTCGCGGTACTTGGGGAGGTTGTCGAAGGAATAGCTCCACTTTCCGTCGGCATCGGGCATGACACCCCGCCTGTCGGCCAGCTTGCCGTCGGCGTACAGGTTGACCTGGATTATGGCCGGGCGCGCGCTCTCCTCGTCGCCCACCCAGGTCTTCGTGCCGGAAACGCTGGTCTTCTCGGGTTCACGCGTGTTGGTGATGGTGAACGAGTGGCCGTCTTCGGAGCGCGTCACGCTCGGCGAATAGCCATCCTTGATCTGCTCGAAGACCGCATAGGTGAACACGCGTCCTTCATCGTCGCAATAGGGCAGGTGCTTGAAGGTGTGGCTGATGTTGCCTTCGGAGTCGGCCTTGACCGTTACCGGGTTCTTGATGGGCTCGGCAAGGGGATTCTCGGTGTCTGACGGATCGTAGACCTCGCCGTCGCGCATGAGGATGAAGGTGACCTCGTCGGGTCGGACGCCATCGCGGTCATCGTCATCGTTCCAAACCTTGTTGACCGTGATGCTGTTCTCGACCAGGCCCACCTTGACGTAGTCCTGGCGGACGAACAGCTTGTCGCCGGCGCCACCCGTGCGGTCGTCGATGGAGACGCAGTCGAGGTAGATGTTGTTGTAAGCGTGGTAGTCGTTGGCGATGTAGTAGCTGGCTTGTTCGCCCTGCGGAGCCCACATGTTGATGTAGGCTGCCACGGTATGTTCGGGCTGTAGGACGTAGTCCTTGCCATCGAGACCCTTGCGGCAGTCGATGGCGATGGCGTGCACTTCGGCCAAATCTCCCGTGTAGTCGCTTGCCTTCACCCAGATGGAGGTGTCGGTCAAGTCGGTGTTGCCTGCATGGATGTGGCCACCCAGCGGGTCGTCCACTTCCTGCATCTGCAGCTCGGGCACGGTCGAGTAGTACACCACGGCATCGATGCCCGCCGCCCTCAGCGGAGTGACGTCCACGCTGCGCAGGGTACCGCGCCAGCGCTTGCCCGCCTGAAGGGCGTCGACGTCTTCCTGGTCGTTGCCCTGGATGGCGACGTAGTTCTCCAGAGAGTCGTACAGGATCATGTCGCGCGTCTGGGTGTTGGCGTTGCTCATCGCGAAGATGCGGTAGGAGTACATGCCGCCTTCGTAGACGTCGCGGGCGTTGGCTTCGCGGTTGCCGTAATAGGTGCCCTGGCTCCACCTGCCGTCGTTGTTCACCGACACTTCCTTCAGCAGCGACGTGGAGGCCGCGTTGAGGATTTCGACGTGGTTGTTCACGCCGGCGTACAGGAAACTTTGCGTGTTGCGGCCGTTGTCCAGTCCGGTCATGGCCTCCTTTTCGATGGCGGCATCTTCCGCCACGGGCGACCACGCCTCGGGCGTGCGCACGTTGTTGGTGCCGTTGGGGTCGTTTACCTCGGCCTTGTAGCCTTCGATGTCGCCCAGGGAATCGATGGAGCTCTCGAAGGCGATGACGTTGTGCAAGTCGGCGCTGAACAAATCGTCGGGTGCGGTGATCTGGCCGTAGTCGATGATGTAGCTGATGTCGCACACGGCGTCGAACTCGATGCTGGGTACGTCTTCGTAGAACGCAATGCCGTTTTCCATGTAGGTTTGCGGTGCAGGGGCAAGGTCGGCTTCGACCACGAGCATCGTGCGCCCCGAGCCATGGTAGTCGGGGATGGTGTAGGCATCGGCGATGGTGTCGCCCTTGCGCAGCTTGATGGTGTCCATCTTAGGGTTGACGCCCAGCGGCAGCAGGTCGTACCACACGCCATGGGTCTCGGCCTTGATCAGGCCCGACTCGACGGCATCGTTGTACAAGTCGCGGTCGGCGATGACGCTGCGCTCCTCGATGCGCGCCGTGTACGTGAGCTCTACAAGCTTGTTGGCGTAGTCGATGGTGGCGTTGACTTTACCGTTCTTGTACGGGACTACGGAAAGGTCGGTCGTGTATCCCATCAGACGGTCGTAGCCATTCTTCGAGATGTCGACGATCTGGGAGTTCTCGGCGGTGTATGCCTTCAGGTTCACGCCGTTCCACACGTCCTCGCTGGGGGACGTGCTGGCCTCGAACAGTTGCTCGATGAGCGTGCGCCACTCGGCCGTGTTGTGCAGCACTACGCTTGGACGCACGCAATAGACGATCGAGGCGTTGCCCGAGGTCACCTTCGTGCGGAAGTTCTCGGTGCCCGCCGGGAAGTCGATTTTGTCGCCGTTGACGACGGTGCCGTCGGCCAGCGTGATCACGCACGAGCCGCTCGTCCAGTCGGTGGTGGCGTAGGTCTCCCATTTCCCGTTGCGTTGGACCTCGAGCACGACGGGCGGAATCTTGGAATCGTCGGGGTCACCCTCGTAGTCGAAGGTGCCGTCGCTTGCGGTATTGCCACTTGTGGTCACGAAGCTGGTGGCGAAGCTGCCGTCCGAGTTGACGTTGATGGCCTTGATCTTGCCGATGATGGGCTTCTCGAAGGTGATGGAGCTGAAGTCCATGTTCTGTCCGGGAACGAGGTCGAAGGCGGCCGAAGTCTGCGAGCCCACCCACAGCCCGGTGTCCTCGGTGACCATGGTGACGGGCCGCTTGCCATAGGACTCTTCGAGGCGCGTGTCGCCCTCGTACGTCCAGGGTAGGATGTAGCCGTCGGTCTTGATGGTGTAGGCGATTTCGTAGTCTTCGCCATCGCGCATCTCGTTCAGGGCCTTCTTGTACAGACCGTACCAGCCCTGCAGATGTTGCGGGACCGTGTTCGTTCCGACGGTCGAGGGGACGTCGTCGCGTGTCCTGCCGTCCTTGTGGTGAGTGGTGGCATCGCCGTCTGCATAGGCGCCTTCGTCGTTGTCGTTGCCCCACTTGAACACGTTGAAGTGGCCGACGGGGTCAACCCAGACGGGGTCGCGGAAACTCCAGGTGGTCTTGGCGTCCGCGCCTGCATGCGTGGGATTGTCCACCTCGTCGATGGGATACAGGTCGTAATCCACGTGGTTGGTGAAGGTGTAGAGCGTGTCCTTCTTGAACTGGCTTATGGGATAGGCGACTTTGACGTTGCTGTAGGTTGTCTTCCCCGGGGTGTACCAGCCCTCCTGCACGACGCCCAGATCCTTGGACGTGATGTCGCCGCCGATGACCCAGCCGTCGTGCTTCGTGGCAGACGTGGCACCCGTGGCAACGTCAGTGCGCGTGTCGCGGCCAACCATCGAATAGGGCTGGTTGCCCGTATGGTAGGCATAGGCGTACCAGGTTACCACCAGAAACTCGGTGTCGTTGGGGTACTTGCTCTTGATCTCGGCGGGGATTTCGCCCACTTCGGAGATGCCCAGCACGCTTGTGCTCGAGACGTCTTTGTTGGCACGCACGACTTCCTGTGTGGTGTTCACCTGCGCGTTGATGATGTTGGACTGCAGGCCGATGATGTTGCCCAAATGCGTGGTCACTTCGATGGTGGCCTGCAGGTCGTCGGTCAGGGACATGTCGACGATTTCGTGCGGGATCAGGTTCTTGATCTCGAACTGCACGAAGCCCTTGGTGGCGGCCACGATCTTCTTGGTGTTGGTGAGCACGTATTCGCCGTCGATGAGTGCCCAGTTGAAGTCGGTGTTGGTCGACGGGCTTTGCGCCAGGGGGATGACCATGCCGCCCGTCAGGTTGCTGTTCTCGCTTGTGGTGTTGGAGTTGCGCTTGTGGAACACCTGCGCCGGGATGCGGATCTGGATGTCGCCTGGCTCGTAGTGGTGTTCGCCGGATAGCGCGTAGTCAACCTGGAAGCGCACCGAGAACGCCGAGTCGCCGTCGGGTACCAGGTACAGCAGGCTGTCGTCGCCGTTGTCCTCGGTGTCCTTGGTGATCCAGCGGATGGAAATCGCCTCGACGTCAGAGCCGTCGGCGCGGCGGGGGTACGGGTAGCTGGGAGCGTTGTTCGCGGCCAGCGGGGCGAACAGCATCCGGGTCATCATGCGCGCCTCGGCCGGCTCGACGTTGTCGACGCCTGCGGTTTCGGCAGACTTCTCGATGATGGCTTCGGTGGCCAGGTCCTCGTTGCTCGCCGTTGCGCCGAAGAGCTCGACCTCGTACAGGCCATCCTCTTCATGGACGTTGGCGCCCTCGTCTACGATGTCGGGATCGTCTTTGTCGTCATCGGCCTTGTCGGCCTCGTTGGCGTCGCTGCTTTCCTTGGCCGCCTTGGCCTCGCCCTGGGTGCCGTCGCCGTTGGCGTTCGCCACTGTGGCGGGTTGCACCTCTTCGCCAAGATCCTCGTCGGTCTTCTTGGCCGTGGCCTCGTCACCGCTTTTTCCAACGGCGTCTTTGCCATTGCCGTCGCCGGCAACGTCCTGGCCGCTGCCCTGGTTGCCGCCTGGGTCGTCCGCGTTGGCATCGGGCACGGAGTCCGAGGAGGCCTCTGTTGCCTGCCCAACCGTCCGATCGTTCACGGCCATGCCGGACAGCTCGGAGGTCTTCCCCTCCTTTCCTATCTCGGCGGCAGCCTGGATGGGTGTCAGGCTGACCACCAGCGCAACAGCCGTAAAGACAGAAAAAAGCGCATGGGCGCGCTTCCTGATCTCTGCTTTGGGGTTTGGCTTTGCGTGTTTGGGTGACTTGCCCATGGTGCGGGGCGTGCGGGTGCACGACGAACTGGATGGCATCACGTTAACTCCCTTGCTATTACGTACGTACTAGCCATGCACATATCCCTGGATAAAGATGTGCAGACTCTGTAAAAACATAGCAAACGGCGAGGCGTCCGACAAGGAAAACGCACCCCTAAATCCTTCGGCGGCACACATGCATCCGTAACGGGAAGAGCGAAGAACACAGGGTCGAAGAACACGGGGGACAGTTCTATGTGTTCAGCATCATGGGGACAGGGGCTCGCTGCAGCCCCTGGAACTGGCCTGAACACATAGAACTGTCCCCTGTGTTCCCCCGTGCTCCTAGTAATTGCCTGCGAACCCTGTGAAGCCTGCGGGTGGTTCGTAGCCGGGGAAATAGGAGCCGAAATCCAGCCCCAGGTACGTGCACAAATCGCCCAGCTCGACCATGGTGCCGTCGTTTACCGGGATGCCGTTGGCACGGCGGTCGGCTTCGGCGGCCACTTCCTTTTCGCCGTGGGTGTAGATCTGCTGCCCTTCGTCGGCCCGCTGGCTTGCGCGCAGGCGCTCCAGGTACTCCGAGAAGTGTCCCTTGATCGCCTCGGCATCGCCGAAGGCCGCAGGGTCGATGGCTGCGAACCCATGGCAGATGCCGGTCTTGTCAGGGAAGGTGCAGCAGCTGTCGCTGGTCACGCCCATCGAAAGGATGGAGCTGAACAGCTCGGCCACCATTCCGTATCCGTAGCCCTTGTGGCTGCCGAGCTGCTCGGTCGATCCGCCCAGGGGCATGATGCCGCCGCCGGTCTTTCCGACGATGTTGGACAGCACGTGAGGCGCGTCGTTGCTAGGCGCGCCGTTCTCGTCGAGCGCCCAGCCCGGGGGCAGGGGGCTTCCCGTCTTGTTGTACATCTCGAGCTTGCCGCGCGTGACCACGGTGGTCGAAGCGTCGAAGAGGAACGGGTAGGGATCGGCAGGCACCGCGATGGCGATGGGATTGGACCCGATCATCGCCTCGCGTCCGAAGGTCGGCACCATGATGGCCTCGGAGTTCGTGCACGAAAAGCCGATGAGGCCCTCGCGCGACGCCATCTGCGCGTAATAGCCGGCGATGCCGTAGTGGTTGGATTCGCGCACGCTCACGATGCCCACGCCTGCCGTCTTGGCCTTCTCGATGGCCTTGTCCATGGCGAACACGCCGATGAGCTGCCCCATGCCGGAATGGCCGTCGACCACGGCGCTTACGGGGGTTTCGAAGACGATTTCGGGCTTGGCGTCTACGTGGATCTGCCCCTTCTCGATGCCCTTGTGGTAGCGCACCATGCGCTGCATGCCGTGGCTTTCGATGCCGTAGAGGTCCGAGGCGAGCAGGACGTTGCTGATTTGAGCGCTTTCATGCCGGTCGAAGCCGAACGCTTCGAAGACATCCGAGCAGAACCTCTCGAGTGTTTCCAGGCTCCAGGTCACGTAGGCCATGATGATCCCCTTTCGACAATGCGAGTCTGCGCTGTCCGGTTCGGAGTGCTTCTGGCGGAC
>CACXFZ010000199.1 GCA_902767025.1 uncultured Coriobacteriaceae bacterium | reverse complement strand
TGGTTCAAATCCAGTCATCCCGACCACTTGAGACCCCGGGGGCGCTAAGCCTGCCTTGCGCCCCTTGCGATAACCGCCAGCAAGTTGGGCGCTTATCGGCCAAAGCACGGAAACGGCTTTGCGAGTTTGGAGGCAACATGAAATTTGGCGGCATCGGAGTTCCTGAGCTCATCATCATCCTCATCGTGGTTCTGCTGATCTTCGGCCCGAAGAACCTCCCGAAGCTGGGCAGTGCGCTGGGCAAGACTGTGAAGAACCTGCGCGACGGCATGGACACGGGCGGCGACCTCGAGGAAGCCGTCGACGAGGAAGCAGAAGTCGTCGAGGAGGCCGTCGAGGAGGAAGCTGCTCCTGCGAAGCGCGTTGCGAAGTCGAGCGAGGCCCCCAAGAAGAAGCGTCCCGCCGACGAGGCTCCCTCGAAGAAGCGCGTGAAGAAGAAGCCCGTCGAGGAAGCCGAAGAAGAGGCCTAGTCTGCAAGGCATTCGTCTGACTGGAATACGCGGCATGTGCTCAAAGGTTGCACATGCCGCGTAATTACTGTATAAGATTCTGCGCACTTGAACACCGAAGGCATGCACCCAGCCGAGGGGCGGCCCGAGAAACACAACACGAGGAAGTGACCATGACTACCGATTACGTACTTACCGAAGAAGGCAAGCAGAAGCTCGAAGAAGAGCTCCATTATCTGGAAACGCAGAAGCGTGCCGAAATCGGCGAGCGCATCAAGGTCGCACGCGAGTTCGGTGACATCTCCGAGAACTCGGAGTACGACGACGCCAAGAACGAGCAGGGCCTGATGGAGGCGCGCATCGCCGAGATCACGCGCATCCTGGGTGATGCAACCGTCGTGGCGAACTCGAAGCGCTCTACCAAGGTCAACATCGGCTCCGTCGTCACGCTGGACATGGGTGGCCAGGAACGCGTCTTCAGCATCGTGGGCGCGGCCGAAGCGGACGTGCGCGACGGCAAGATCAGCAACGAGTCCCCGGTGGGGGCCGCCTTGCTGGGCCACAAGAAGGGCGACGTGGTTTCCGCCATGGGCCCCACCGGCAAGGAAATCAGCATGACGATCCTGAAGATCGAGCAGTAAGCCCCATCCGGCAACGCGCGCAAGGCCCGCTATGAGCGGGCCTTTTTTCGCGCCCGCAGCGCTCTTGCCCGGCATCGCGCCCCTGCGAAGGTGTGTCTTATTGCTATGCGTTCGCGCACGTGTTCGGATATTGCCTATAATGCTAGGGCTGTACGTTGAACGAACGGGGAGAGCCATGACTGACGAAACCATCCAAGAGCCCGAGATCATCGAAGACGACCCGCGCGAGGTGCGCCTGAACAAGCGCCAGGCCCTCATCGAACAGGGCATCGACCCCTACGGCTGCGCCTTCGCATACAGCCATCACGTGGCCGAGCTCGTAGAGTCTTATGCAACGCTCGAGGACGGCGCCGTCACCGAGGACCGCGTGCAGGTTGCCGGGCGCATCATGGCATTGCGCGACCAGGGCAAGATCCTGTTCCTGGTGCTGCGCGATTCCGGCAGCGACATCCAGCTGTTCTGCCGCATCAACACGCTGGGCGACGACACCTTCGCGGCCATGAAGGACTTGGACGTGGGCGACTGGATCGGCGTCGATGGCACGATGATGCGCACGCGTCGCGGCGAGCTGTCCGTGGCGGTGGAGTCCTTCGAGCTGCTCTCGAAGTCCATCCGCCCCCTGCCCGAGAAGTTCCACGGCCTTGCCGACAAGGAAACGCGCTACCGCCAGCGCTACGTCGACCTGGTCATGAACCCCGAAGTGCGCGAGACCTTCGAGAAGCGCTTCAAGATCATTTCGGCCATCCGCCGCTACATGGACCAGGAACAGGGCTTCTACGAAGTCGAAACGCCGTTCTTGCAGGCTATCATGGGAGGCGCGAACGCCAAGCCCTTCGTCACGCACCTCAACGCGCTCGACCGCGACTACTACCTGCGCATCGCCACCGAGCTGCCGCTCAAGCGCCTGCTCGTCGGCGGGTTCGAGCGCGTC
>CACXFZ010000198.1 GCA_902767025.1 uncultured Coriobacteriaceae bacterium | reverse complement strand
CTAGTAGTGCAGGTCCTCGGCGGTGATCTTGCCAGCGAAGCTCTTGTAGCACAGGAAGTGGTACAGCAGAACCAGCGGCAGACCCACGATGGTGATGCCCGTCATCCACATGAGGGTGAAGTCCTCGGATGCCGCGCCTGCAACCGTGATCGACATCTCGGCGCCGTTGGTGGCGGGGATGAAGTTCGGGAACAGGCTGAAGGCGGTGAGCATGCACAGGCCCACGCAGATGGCAGCGGCGGCGAAGAAGACCTTCAGGTCGCTGGACTGCTTGCTCCACATGACCACGAGCACCATGGCAGCCAGCGTCACGATGGCGAACACGGCGGCCAGGATCGGCATGGTGCCCTGGTTGGCGATGCCGCACACAGCACCGAGCACACCGGCCGCAGGGTCGATGGCGCTACCCGCGAACCACAGCACGGTGGCCACGATGAACAGCACGATCTCGACGATGATGATCTTGCCGCGCACCGCGACGGCACGCTCGTGCAGGTTGCCCGTGGTCTTCACGGCGGTCCAGCACGCACCCAGCAGGATGAACTGCGCCAGGCCGAGCAGGCCGCACACCAGCGCGAACGGGCGCAGCAGGAAGACGAAGCTCAGCGGGAAGGCCAGGGCCATGTTGCCCTGCGCGTCCATCGGGATGCCCATGAGCACGTCGCCGATGGCCACGCCGAACAGCAGCGCCGGAAGCGCACTGCCGATGAAGAACAGCGCATCCCAGATGCCCTTGTGCTCGGGATCGTGGTGGCGGTACTCGATGGAAACCGCGCGCACGATCAGCGAGAACAGCACCAGCATGATCGCCAGGTAGAACCCGCTGAAAGTCGTGGCATAGGCGGGCGCGAACGCCGCGAACAGGGCACCGCCGCCGGTAAGCAGCCATACCTCGTTGCCGTCCCACACCGGACCGACCGCATGGCGCAGATGGGCCTTGTCCTCTTCGCTCTTGCCCAAGAACGGGTAGAGCGTGCCGATGCCGAGGTCGAAACCGTCCAAGATGAAATACCCGATGATCAAAACGAAGATGAGCACGAACCAGAGAACGTTCCAGAAAGACAGAGCATCCATGCTACTTCACCTCCCCGTCCAGCACCGGACCGGCCTTGATGTGCTTGAAGGCGGCCTTCAAGAACATGATCATGATGAACGCGTACACCACCAGGAACAGCAGCAGCGTGATGATCAGCTGGACGCCGTCGACAGCGGGCGACACGGCGTCGAACACCAGCAGCTCGTTGTAGACGATCCACGGCTGGCGGCCGAGCTCGGCGGTGAACCAGCCGGCCTCGATGGCCAGGATCGGGAACACGGGCGCCCACATCAGAGCCTTCAGCAGGCCCTGCGGGAGCTCGCCGCCCTTCTTGACCTTGGCGTTGACGATGAGCGCGAAGATCAGCCACAGGAAGATGAAGCCGAACAGCGCGACCATCAGATGGTACGTCTGGAACGACGCGTTCACCGGCACCGTCGTGTCGGTGACGACCTCGTCGCTGCCCACCTGCTGGATGTACTGCGTGTAGTCGGAATCGGAACGGATCTGCTCGACGCGCTCCTTGAACAGCTCCTGCGCCGAGTCGACGCTGACGTTGGTCTCCGTCAGGCCGTACTTCTCGGCTGCGATCCTGTTGGTCAGGGGCGCGTTGAAGTCGCCCGTGGCCAAGAACGACGTCAGTCCGGGAATGGGCAGCTTCAGACCGCTGGTCGTGCCCGTGGCCTCGTCGACCCAGCCGAACAGGTACAGGTCGACCGGCTTGCCCTCGTCTTCGGCGTACATGCCTTCGAGGGCGGCCATCTTCTCGGGCTGCTGTTCCCACACGACCACTGCCTGGGCGTGCATGGCGGGAACCATCACGATGCAGGCGAACAGGGCGACGATGGCGCCGTAGCGCAGCTGCTTGGCGCCGAAGGCCTTGTCCCTATGGCGCAGATGGTAGGCGCCGACCGCGATGGTGATGAAGGCGCCCATGATGATGAGGGCGGTCACCGTGTGCGAGTAGCGGGCCAGCGTCGAGGGGTTGAACGCCGCGGCGAAGAAGTCGGTGAGCACGGCCTTGCCGCCCTGGACCTCGTAGCCGGCGGGCGTCTGCATCCACGAGTTGGCGATCAGGATCCACAGGCAGCTGAGCGCGGATCCGGCGAACACCAGCCATCCGGATGCGGTGTAGAGCTTGTCGGACACCCGGTTGCGACCCCACAGCAGCACGCCCAGGAACGTGGACTCCATGAAGAAGGCCAGCAGCGCCTCGGCGGCAAGCGGGGCGCCGAAGATATCGCCGACGAAGCGCGAGTAGTTGGCCCAGTTGGTGCCAAACGAGAACTCCATCGTGATGCCTGTGGCGATACCCACTGCGAAGGTGATCGCAAACAGTTTCACCCACCATTTCGCGTGGGCGATGTCTTCGGGTGCATGGGTCTTGGTCGAGCGCATGACGTTGAGCGCCACCATCAGACCCAGTCCGACGTTGATGGGCACGAACAAGAAGTGGTATGCGGCCGTGGCAGCAAACTGGATTCGTGCAAGCAATATCGGATCCATGTCTCCCCTTTCTCTCTTCCTCCTTGGGCTCTCGCCCCCAATAATTGTTACTTGTACGATAGCATTTTGACACGGAAGGGTCAACGGAAACGGCTATCTTGGTGCACGTGAACAATTCCGCACCGCGCCTTGGCAAGCGCCCGGCGGATGCCCGGTTTCGCCCACATCCGCGAACGAACCTAGCAGGAATTGACAGGCCTTATCCGAAGAGCAGTTCGCGCTCTTCGCCCTGCAGGGCCTCGCGTGCTTGGTCGCGCAGCTTGTTCACGCCGATGAAGAACTGCCGCATCATCACCATCAGCAGGTAGTGGCCCTTGGGCGTGAGCGTGATCTCGAACTCGTTGTTGTTCTGCAGCGCGCCCACCGCGGTCATGAAGGCCATCTCGAGCGGCAGCCCCGCCTCCACCGTGCAGCCGAAGTCGCGCTGGAACTGCTTCTTGTCCAGGCGCAGGCCGAACAGCTGCATCATGAAGCGGTAGCGCATCTGG
>CACXFZ010000197.1 GCA_902767025.1 uncultured Coriobacteriaceae bacterium | reverse complement strand
GATGGCGTCGGAATCACGCAGGTTCTGGTCGGTGACGCTGTACTTGTTGGGCACGTACTCGAAGATGTACTTCGCGGCCGCCGCGCGCTCGGCGGGAAGGATGCCGCCTTCGCCGCTGCACATGGCCGTGCCTGCGGCGGCGCTTCCCTTCGCCAGGGCGGTCTTGACCTCTTCCGACAGTGCGCCGAAGCTCATGTGCGACACGAACACCGGGCCGTCGATGACCAGCGGCTGGGCTGCGTTGGGGCCGATGACCGTGCGCAGCGAAACCGGCTCGTCGTCGAGCAGGGGTGCGCGGTCGAGCTGGGCGCCCAGCAGCAGGATGTCGTCCCAACCGGGCATCGGCATCGTCGTGGCCATGGCCGCGTGAAGCGACGAGCCCGTTTGGGCCATCTCGTGGATTTCGGCCATGTAGCGCATCGATGCATCGTGGCGCATGAACTGGGCGTCGTAGGCCAGGTCTTCGCGCGCGGTGGTTGCACCCGCTGCCTGCGCCGGCTGCTGTGCGGGCGCGGCGGGGGCAGGGTCGTCGGAGAGCAGCTCGAAGTTGGCGGTGTCCTGCTTGCACAGCGGGCAGCAGTCGAGTTCCGCGAGCGGGCGACCTTCTGCCTCTTCGTCGTAGACGTAGCCGCACACACGGCACTTGTATCGGGCCATTGCTTCTCCTTACGGCATCTGCGCTTCGCAGCATGCACCCGCTGGCCGCGTGTTGTGCGCGGTGCGGGTCGCCTCTCGCCTGCATCATGCTGCACCTGTCACGCACGCATGGATAAATGCGTGTAGTTTTGTGACATTTCGAGCATACCGCATCGGCGCGCGATTGGAATCCCGCAACAGAAAACCCAGAGTTTTTCGCGACGAACGGAGCACGGGGGAAGGCGGGAGGATGCGAGCCAAGGGGGAGAAATGGTTCAACTACGCGGAACTATGCCGCGGGATAGGCTTTCATTACCTGTCGTTGCCCCAAGGTTTCGGCAGATCCGATAAACCGCCAGCAGACAACCCAACAGAGAAAACTTTTGCCATGCTATAAACCGAAGAATTCTCTTGCATCAAAGCCCATTGATTCGACAAACTTATCTTCAAAAAGAGAAATGTCGGAGACCAGAGACTTTATCAGTAATGCGACTTCGGCCTTCAGCTGTTCGTGCTGGTTCCTCGGGATAACTAGTTCAAGATCATCGATTACTTTTGCAATGGGCGTATCAGCCGATGGAGATACCCTTGCGCAGTAGAGACGCTCATCGTGAGCACAAATGTTTCTGAAGTCCTTGATGTGATCGAAGGCCATGCGAAGCATTCTTGGATGAATTCTCTTCTCAATGCCGTAACTGTCGCGGTAGAGGCCTGAGAAGACCTTCGCGACTTCGTTCTGCATGCTTTCATCCAGGAAGCAATAAAATCGGAAAGCCTGCCCCAAGGACACAAAGTTCATGAGTACCCATAGCGGCACTTCACCATCATGGTCCTCAATATAATGCCGCAGATAGGTCTTCTTGCGCCACTGATCACTTTCTTTATCCAAGCCGATAGCTTTCCCGAATTCCCCAATCAAGTCCAGGGCCTTGCCCTTCCTCTGGTACTTGGCTCGATAGTTCACAACGTTCATGTAGGGATTCTTTTCAGCAGAATACGCTTCGGTGAATTTATAGGCACAGACAGTTTTGAGTGCAGCCTCCGCCATCGCGAAGTAGCGCATGAATGTCGCACGCAAGTCCCTATCGAATGCGAATAGGCGATACACATCGTTGAATGCTGCACCTTCAACGAAGACATCGTCTCCCACCTTTGCTGACATTTCCGGACTGAGGAAGAAATCCTTATACCCGTTAATCACTGGATAGTATCCTTCACGCTCAAGTACGAAAGGTGTTTCTTCGTCAGTCTTCAACCCCCTGCTCTCTAGTATTTCAATCTGTTCGCCTATTGTCTTAAATGGCTTATGCAGACATTGAGAACTCTGGGCACCTTCAGCGTTTTCGGCTCTACCTTCTTCGCGTTTGACGTCTACGGTATGTTCGCGTTTGTCCAATTGGCCTCCCAGTACGCGAAAGGGCCGCCAGTGGCGACCCCTCGCGAACGCGGCGGGACGTGCCCAGCTTCCGCGTCTCATCACGTTTGCAACTGTATCAGCTGCAAAACAGGCAGTCAATACCGAAGGGGCAAAGGCTACGCCCCCCAGCGTGCAAGATTGTCTCGGGCTACCGCCCATGAGTCCAGAATGGTTCGCGTGGCCCTTACTTTGGAAACTTACTGATCGCTTTGTCGACTTAATTACCCCGCGAAAACGGGTCGTCCCGACGCTAGCAGGCGATGCCGCCGCCCAAGCACACGGCCTCGTCGTAGACGACCACCGACTGGCCCGCCGCCACGCGCTCGTGTTCGGCTTCGAACGTCACCGTCGCCTTGTCCTCGCAGGTCGGCTGCACATGCGCGCGCACGAGCTCGCCCGTGTGGCGCGTGCGCACCAGATACGTTGCCGCGCTCGGCGCCCTGCCCGCCACCCAGGCGCAGTTCTCCAGCTGGGTTTCGGTGCATTGCAGGCGGGCGGACGCGTCCGTGCGCGACACGAAGACGATGTTGGCATCCATGTCCTTGCCCACCACGTAGTAGGGGCTACCGCCGCCGAGCCCGAGCCCTTTGCGCTGGCCCAGCGTGTAGAAGAGCGCGCCTTCGTGGCCGCCCACCACCTGGTCGGTGTCGACGTCGACGATCGAGCCGGGTCGAGGCTGCACGTACTGGCGCAGGAAGTCCTGGATCGACGCCTCGCCGATGAAGCAGATGCCCTGGCTGTCCGGCTTGTCGGCTGCGGGCAGGCCGCGCTCGGCCGCCAGCGCGCGCACCTGCTGCTTGGGGATGTCGCCCAGCGGGAACAGCGTGCGTGCCAGGGCTTCGGCGCCCACGCGGTAGAGGAAGTAGGTCTGGTCCTTGTGCTCGTCGGCGGCGCGCAGAAGCTGGGCCGGCGCTTCGTCCTGGCCGGGCGCGTGCGCGCCATCCTGCGAAGCGTTGTGGCGCACGCGGGCGTAGTGGCCCGTCGCCACGTAGTCGAACCTGTCCGCGCGGGCGGCGTCCATGAACGCGCCGAACTTCACCTGCTGGTTGCACATGATGTCGGGGTTGGGCGTGCGACCCGCCTGGTATTCGGCCACCAGGTAGTCCACGACGTCGCGCTTGTATTCCTCCTGGAAGTCGTACACGAGAAAGTCGAT
>CACXFZ010000196.1 GCA_902767025.1 uncultured Coriobacteriaceae bacterium | reverse complement strand
GGAGGAAGCGCAGGGTGAAAGAGCCGCTCACGGAAGAATTGCTCGAGCAGCTGCTCGCATCCGACGACCCTGTCGCCTTCGCGTCGAGCAACAAGATCGACACGCGCTCGCTGCCGGACTATCTGAACCAGTTGTTGGAGGAAAAGGGGCTCGCGCGCGCATCGGTGGTGCGTGACGCGGGCCTCAACGACACGTACGGCTACCAGATATTCATGGGGCAGCGCAGCCCATCGCGCAACAAGCTGCTCCAGATCCTGTTCGCGATGAAGTGCAGCCTCAAGGAAGCCAACCGCGCCCTGCAGTCCGCGGGGTTGAGCGCCCTGTACTGCAAGGTGCGCCGCGACGCGATCATCATATTCTGCCTGGACAGGGGCTACAGCCTGCTGAAGACCGACCAGGAGCTGTACCGCTTCGGCGAAGAGACCATCTGCTAGCTTTCGGGCCATGATGCTCGTCGCGCACGCGTCGCGGGAATCTCGCGTATGCATCGCGTGATTCTCATGCCGTTGTCGCGTGCATCTCGCGCCGAACTCGCACGAATCTCGCGCAACCGTCGCGCCTCTGTCGCGCGTTCGTCGCGCCAAAGACGCCTGAAAACCTTTGTTTCGTCGCAGAATCTTGCGCGATTCTCGCGTGCGCGCTATGGTTTTGCCCCTGTCTTGTCATGTATTCGTCGCCCTTCGGTTACCCGAGGAGGTTTTGTCATGACAAGCTACGTTCGGCATTCCGCATGCAATGGAAGCAAGCCACGCCAGCTCATGGGTGCGCAGTTCTTCTACCGCAACACGCTGCTTGCGCGCATGATGTTCGACAGGACGCGCGTGCGCTACCTGGTGGCACCCACGGGGTTCGGCAAGACGATGTTGATGGGGTCCTACGCCCAGCTGGTGGCAGACTACGAAGGGGTGCTGTGGCTCAACGCCCAGAACCCGTGCTTCCTGCGCGACCTTGATGCGGGCCAGCTGGCCTCCGTGCTGATCGAGTGTTCGGATACTGGCGGGCTTATCGTCATCGACGACGTTCCGGCGCTGCCCGTCGTCCGCCGCCGCGCGCTGTGGGGGATGTGCCAGGAGCTCATCGGCGCCGGCCGTGAAGTGCTGCTGGGAACCACGCCCGCCGCCAACCCGCTTCATGCATACGAGAAGTCGTGCCTTGTTCTGCGGCCAGACGACTTTCTGTACACGGCCGAGGACTTCGAAGAGCTGCGCAACATGGAGATTTCGGCCCGCCACCTGCCGGCTCCGTCGGGAATCATCGACCTGGTGGCATGCACGGCACTGCGCGCCACGGGCTCCTACGAGCGCTTCCTGGCCGACCACATACGAGACCTCGACAACACCGCCGAGGCGGGTTTGAGCTTTGCCGCGCTGGCACTCGAGCAAGCGACGTTCGACGAGCTGTCTCATGCGTTGGGGAGGGAGGTGACGGCCCAGGACCTGGCGGCGCGCGACCTGCGGCCCTTCGTGCGCATCGACGAATTCGGCGACGAGTTCGACGCGTTGGGCTTCCCGCTGCGCGAGGTCATCCGCGCATTCGCCGGGCACCTGGGGCCGATGGCCCAATCGCTCGGCATGGAAAGCGCCAGCGACCTGGTCTTGCGGCTGGTCAACGCGCTCTTCGATGCGGGCAACACCGAGCGCGCCGCCCAGTTGATGGTTTCGATGAGCGTGCCGGCGGTGCGCGCCGCCTGGCTCAAGGAGCACCAGCATGCGCTGTTCGAGTGCGGCGACATGATTTCAGGGGAGGTCCTCTTCGAAAGCCTGCGGGGCACGCGCTACTACAAGAACCCCGTCTTGCGCGGCGGGTCGAGCGCGCGGCGCTGCCTGCTTGCAGACGTGCCGGATGCGTTCGACGGGCTGCGCGAGGTGGCGTGCTCTGTGGATGTCGCGGCGTCCGAGCGCATCTTCGCGGCGTCGGTGGCGCTTGCGTGCGGTGCGGACGGGGCGGTGCGCGACAACCTTGCCGGCGCCCTGTCGTCGGTCATGCGCGGCGACATGCCGCAGGGCCTGCGGGAAAAGGATCCGTTCGCCCCGCTCTGGAAATGCGGGCGTGCCAGGGGAAAGCTGCCGGAAGATGCGGTGCGCCTGGCTGCGGAGTGCGCCAGCGGCGGGGAAGGGCGCGAAGAGGGCCTGGCATGGCCCACGCGCTGTCTGCTCGCGGCCTGCCTGGTGCGCGCGTGCTCGCTGGGGCTGGTCAGGGAAAGGCAGTGGCGCGCCGTGGCCGATGCCGCCTGTGACGTGCTGGCGCAAACCACGCAAGGCGATCCCGCCGTCTATGCCGTCGTGCTCGTCCGGGCGCTCGGGGACGCACCCGGGAAGTTCCCGTGCGTCAAGTTCGACAACGACGAGCAGGAAGACCGCTGCACGGTGATGGAGTCGTCCCTGGAGGTCCAGGCGGCGCAGTACGTGCGCACGATGCAGAAGCACGACGGAACCCCGCGCTGCGTCGACTTGGGGCTGGATGCCGTGTTCTCGTCTACCCGCTCGGACGTGCCCCTGCTGGGCCTGAACGTGTTCGGGCGCTTCGATGTGCGCCAGGGCGGCGAGTCGCTCGGTCGGACGGGGTTCAGGCGCACGAAGGTGCGGGTGGTGCTCGCCCTGCTTGCCTTGGAGTGCGGGCGCGACCTGTCCTGCGAGATGCTGAGCACGCGCCTGTGGCCCGACAGCTCGCCGGAACGTGCACGGCACAACCTGTTCTGCGTGGTGTCGCTGCTGCGCAAGGCCATCCGGCTTCCCGATGGGGAATGCCCCTACATCCGCAGGGGTCCCGGCGTCATCGGGCTGGACCAGAGCCTGGTGCACAGCGACATCTTCGACCTCGAGACGCTGTGCCGCAAGCTGCGCTTCGACGAGCCCAACCCCGAGGCGTTCATGCGCATCCTGGAACAGGTGAGGCTGGCGTACCGCGGCGAGCTGCTTCCCGGAGAAGACGGCGAGCCGTTGATCGTGTCCGCCCGCGCGATGTGGCTGGAGAAGATCGTCGCTTCGTTGATGTCGGGCGCACGGCGCATGGCGGCGGTGGACGGCCACGTCGCCTTGCAGCTGGCACAGCACGCGCTGGAGCTGGACCCGCGGCGCGAGGACGTCTACGAGGCGCTGATGGGCCTGCAGGCCGAATGCGGCCAGCGCCCGGCTGCCATCGACACGTGGTTCACGTACTGCCGCTACATAGACGACGAGTTGGGGCTGGACCCGGCACCGCGCGTGAAGGACCTGTACAACCGCATCATCAGCGACTAACGCGACGGGTTGCAGCGGGGCTACAGCACTGTGAACTTCCCGTGTACGAACGGCGGCTATGATAGAGTTCTACGTGCAATCATCGGCATCCACGGCCCGTTCGGACGCATGCGTCGGGGCGCGGCTCACACTTAAGGAAGATGGAAGGCTATGGCAGGCTTTTTCTCGAGGCTTCTTACCGTTGGCGAAGGCAAGCAGGTCAAGAAGTACCAGGCAATCGCGGACTCCATCAACGCGCTCGAACCGCAGATGAAGGCCCGCAGCGACGCCGAGCTGCGTGCGTTTTCCGACTCGCTGCGCGAACGCGCGCAGGCAGGCGAGCCGCTGAACAAGCTGCTGCCCGAGGCGTTCGCCACGGTGCGCGAGTCGAGCGTGCGCACGATCGGGTTGCGCCACTTCGACGTGCAGCTCATCGGCGGCATGGCGCTCAACGACGGCCAGATCGCCGAGATGAAGACCGGCGAAGGCAAGACGCTCGTGTCCACGCTGGCCGGCTACCTCAACGCCCTGTCGGGCGAGAACGTGCACATCGTCACGGTCAACGACTACCTGGCCAAGCGCGACAGCGAATGGATGGGGCGCATCTACCGGTT
>CACXFZ010000195.1 GCA_902767025.1 uncultured Coriobacteriaceae bacterium | reverse complement strand
CCAAACGGACGGCATGCAGCTGGTGCGCGCATCGATGACGATGTTCGACGAAAACGGCGACGAGCTCGACGGCTTTTCGGTGAAACAGAACATGTTCAACGCCAATTGGACGCTGGCAACCGGGTGCAACCTGGTCTGTCCCGCCGGCAACTACCAGGTTTGGGACCAGGCCGAAGCCACACCGGCCGACATGCTCAACCCCCTGGGCGAGGAGCTCGAGCCGGTGCTGTGGGTCGAGTTCCAGGCGGTTGTCACGGCCGAGAGCCTGACCGGACAGGAAGTAGTCAACGTCGCCGGAGCCAGTGCGGACAACGCCGAGCGCGTGGAGGGCTCGGCAACGATCGACGTCCCCGACCCGCGCAAGCCCGCGCAGGTAGTGGCCGAGAAGTCCTGCGACCCGCACGATGGCGAGGCCGTCGCAGCCGGGCAGACCATCGACTACACGATCACGCTTTCCAACATCGGGGAGATGGATGCGACCGGCGTGGCCGTGTTCGACCCCATCCCCGCGCATACGACGCTTGCCAACCTGCCCGACGAGCACCATGCCACCATTGCACCGGACGGCTCGGGCGTGGGCTGGCTGATCGACACGATAGAGCCCGGACAGGCCCAATCGCTGCGTTTTTCCGTGATCGTGGACAAGGACGTCGAGCGCGGCAGCCTGATCGTCAACGGCGCCACCTTCGAAACGGGCGTCGAACAGGTGCCCGACCAGCCCCTGCCCACGCCCACCAACGAAGTGAAGCACCCGGTGATGGAAAGCGAGCTTGCCGTGCACAAGTACCTGATGTCGCTTGAGGACAACGTGGCCACGTACCGCATCCAGGTGACCAACAACGGCAACAAGGCAACCGAGGATGGGCTAATCCTGGAAGACACGTTCGAAAACCTGGAGTACAGGGAGCACTTCGAGAACGGAGGCGATGCCGAATACAGGGACAACACGTTCGTCCTGGGAAGCATCGAGCCTGGCCGCACGCTGGGAATCACGGTGACGTTCGCCGTGGTCGACCCGCTGCTGGGCATCACCAACCGCGTATGGCCGCAGGAGCCCGAGGACGAACGCTACGAAATCGACAAGGTGCGCATCAAGGCTGCCGACGATGACACCGTCGTGTCGGGCGACGTGGAGCCGGGAAGCACGCTGCACTACCTGGTGCGCGTGAAGAACACGGGGACCAAACCGCTCGAGGATTGCATGGTCTACGACATACCGCAGACGAACCTGGGCATCGAGCAGGTCTCGACCGAGCAGGGCACGGTAGCCATCAACGACGACGGCGTGGCCGTCTGGAAGGTGAGCACCGTGGAACCGGGGCAGACGGCGACGATGCTGGTGACCGCGCATGTGGGCGAGAACGCGCAGGGACATGTGACGAACTGTGCCACGTCGGGAAACCACACGGTGGTGGTCACCGATCCCATCCCCGAGCAAGTGCCCGATCCCGAACCCGTGGTCGAGCCAGAGCCGGAACCCGAGCCGAAGGAAGACCCTGCACCGGACCCGGAACCGGAACCCAAAGACGACCCCGCACCGGAACCCGAGCCGAAGGAAGAGCCCGAGCCGGATCCGAAGAAGGACCCCGAGCCGAGCAGCGATCCCAAGGAAGACCCCAAGGACACGCCTTCGTCGTCGGCGAAGCCCACTCCCCAAAGCACCAGTACTGCGAAGACGAACAGCACGGATTCGACTACGCCGAAATCGGCCGCGACGCAGTCGAGCGCAGGCAAGGCGCAATCGGCCAAGACGGCGGATTCGGACGATAGGACTCCCCTTGTCGTAGTCGGAGCAGCAGCAGTGCTCGTGGCAGTAGCCGCCAGCCTGTTCATCCGGCACCGCAAGAAGGCCTGGACCGCCTACGTGCTCAGACGCTAACGGAACAGGGCAAGGGCCACCTTCCCACGCAGGCGGCGGCCCTTGCCCAAAAGCCACAGCGGCCCAGCCCGAGCACGGCTCCTGGCCCGGCTGGACGATTCGATGACACGCGCGCATGCAAAACGCGCCACAGGGGATCCCCCGTGGCGCGTGGTCTTTTTGGCTCAGCCGAAGGCTAGGCGTAGAACAGGATCTCGTTGTAGGTGGGCACGGGCCAGTACGAATGGTCGGTCAGCGGCTCGAGCGCGTCGATTTCGGCACGCAGGGCCTCCATGGCCGGAATGACCTTCTCGGCGTAGAAGTTCGCCTGCTTCTGGCCGTCTTCGATCTGCTTGGCCTTCGCGTGGAGCTCGCGCAGCGCCTTGTGCGAAGCGTTCACGTTGCGCAGGCCGTCCATGAAGCGCTCCAGCAGCTCTTCCTGGTCGTCCAGGTTGGCGCTGGGCAGGGCCTCGCGCACCGCGGTGATGCCCTTGGCGATCTTGGTGGCGTAGGCGTTGATGGCCGGGATGTAGTTGCGGCGCACCATGCGCTCCATCACGTTGCTTTCGATGTTGATGGTCTTGTTGTACTTGTCCAACTTCACGTCGTAGCGGCTGCGCACCTCGGTTTCGGTGAGCACGCCCATCTCCTTGAACAGGCGGATGGATTTGCGGTCCACCAGGCACTTCAGAGCCTCGGCCGTGTTGGTGGCGTTCGACAGACCGCGGCGCGCAGCCTCCTCCACCCATTCCTGCGAGTAGCCGTCGCCGTTGAAGATGATGCGCTGATGCTCCTTGAGCGTCGCCTTGATGTAGCGCAACGCCTCGGCTTCGAACCTCGACTCCTCCACGCCCTTCATGGCGTCGGCGAAATCCTTGCAGGACTTGGCCATCGCCGTGTTCATGATCATCGTGGCGTCCGACAGGTTCACCTGCGAGCCCGGCATGCGGAACTCGAACTTGTTGCCGGTGAACGCGAAGGGGCTGGTGCGGTTGCGGTCGGTGTTGTCGATCAGGAAGTTCGGCAGCACGTCCACGCCCAGGTCAGCCGACACGCGCTTGGCGCTGGTGTAGTTGCGGCCCTCGATCAGGGCGTTCACGATCTCGGTGAGCTCGTCGCCCAGGAAGATGCTCACGATGGCAGGCGGGGCCTCGTCGGCTCCCAGACGATGGTCGTTGCCGGCCGATGCGATGGACATGCGCAGCAGGTCGGCGTATTCGTCAACCGCAGCGATCACGCAGGTGAGGAAGATCAAGAATCGCAGGTTGGTCATCGGGGTGTCGCCGGGTTCGAACAGGTTGACCTCGCTGGTGGAAAGCGACCAGTTGTTGTGCTTGCCCGAACCGTTCACGCCGGCGAAGGGCTTTTCGTGCTGCAGGCACACCAGGCCGTGATGCGAGGCGAGCAGCCTCATCTTCTCCATCGTCAGCAGGTTCTCGTCGATGGCGCGGTTCGCCTCGCAGAACACCGGGGCCAGCTCATGCTGTGCCGGCGCGGCCTCGTTGTGTTCCGTCTTGGCAAGAATGCCGAGCTTCCACAGCTCCTCGTCAAGCTCCTTCATGAAAGCCGCGACACGCGGCTTGATGACGCCGATATAATGGTCGTCCAGTTCCTGCCCTTTGGGCGGCTGCGCGCCGAAAAGGGTCCTTCCCGTGAAGATGAGATCCTTCCGGCGGTCGAACATTTCCTTGTCGACGAGGAAATACTCCTGTTCCGCACCGACGGAGGTCCGCACGCTCGTGACTGT
>CACXFZ010000194.1 GCA_902767025.1 uncultured Coriobacteriaceae bacterium | reverse complement strand
AGGCGAGCGCGTCTGCCGTGCCATTCGCGACAACTCCGATGTGCCTATCATCATGCTCACCGCCAAGGGCGAGGTGGAAGACCGCATCATCGGCCTGGAGCTGGGTGCCGACGACTACCTGGTCAAGCCCTTCAGCCCCCGCGAGCTGGTCGCGCGCGTGCGTGCCCTGCTGCGCCGCGTGCATCAGGACGTGGAGCCGCAGCGCGAGGTGCTCGAATTCGGCGAGCTCACCATCGACGTGTCGGGCCACAAGGTGCTGGTGAACAACCAGGAAGTGGACCTGACGGCCAGCGAGTTCAAGCTGCTGACCACGCTGTCGCGCTATCCCGGCCGCGTGTACTCGCGCATGGAGCTGGTCGAGAAGGTTCTGGGCTACGACTTCGAAGGCTACGAGCGCACCATCGACAGCCACGTGAAGAACCTGCGCGCCAAGATCGGCGACAACCCGCGCGACCCGAAGTGGCTGCACACGGTGCACGGCGTGGGTTACCGCTTTGAAGACCCCACCAAGCAACCGCAGTAGTCGCGGTACATCCGAAAGAAGCCTTCTATGCGCGATGCCCGCAGCACACGCGGCAACGGCGCTCAGCGTGAAAGCATCGACCGCACCGTGCGCAAGCGCTGGTCGAACCTGAACTACACCACACGCATGACCGTGGCCTTCGCCCTGGTCGCCGCGATGACGGCGCTGGTGGCGTTCGGCCTGCTGTCGTACGTGTGGGAGCAGCATTTCCAGACGTACACGCGCGAGAACATGCAGGGCATCGCCACCAACGTGGCCAACAACATCGGGAACCGCTACGAGAAGAGCGGCGGCTGGTACAACGGCGCGCTCGAAGAGGCCGATGTGGCAAGCGCGTACGGGCAGGGCATCGGCGCCCAGGTGACCGACCTGGACGGCGTGGTACTCTACGACGATGCGCGCGCCAACGACACCGCGCCCACGCTGGCACCGGTGAACAAGCAGTCGATGGCGACCGCCCCCATCTCGGCCGACGGCAAGGTCGTGGGAACGGTGCGCGTGTGGGTCTACGGCTCGCAGAACATGCTCACGCAGGCGGACAAGGCGTTTCGCGACAAGAGCTACCAGGCCATGGTGTTCTCGAGCGCGCTGGCCATCGTGCTCGCCCTGTTCCTGGGATACCTGTTCGCCCGCACGCTGGTCAACCCCATCAACCGGGTCACCAAGGCCGCCAAGCAGTTCGGCGACGGCGACCTGTCGGCGCGCACGGGCCTGTACGGCGACGACGAGATCGCCCAGCTGGGCATGACCTTCGACGCGATGGCCGAATCGGTGGAGAAGGACCGCGAGCTCGAACGGCGCCTGACCACCGACGTGGCCCACGAGCTGCGCACGCCGCTGATGGCCATCCAGTCGACGGTCGAGGCGATGATCGACGGCGTGTTCGAACCCGACGCGGAGCGCTTGGACACGGTGAACTCCGAGGTGCAGCGCCTGTCGCGGCTGGTGGATGCCATCCTGAAGCTTTCCCGCCTGGAAAACCGCAGCGTGCCCCTGAACAAGACGGTCCTCAACGTGGGCGACCTCATTTCGGGCCTGGTGTCCACGCACGAGGCCTTCGTGCACGACTCGGGGCTCACGCTCACCTACATCGCCGAGCCCGACGTCTACATTTACGGCGACGCCGACCTGATCCGCCAGGCGACGGCGAACCTCATCAGCAACGCCGTGCGCTACACGCCCGAAGGCGGCATCACGGTGTCGGTGAACAAGGGCGAGACGATGGCCTACGTGGCGGTGGCCGACACGGGCATCGGCCTGACGCCCGAAGAGGCCAAGATGGTGTTCTCGCGCTTCTGGCGCGCCGACGCCGGGCGCACGCGCGAGAAAGGCGGGTTGGGCATCGGCCTTTCGGTGGTGAAGGAAATCGTCGACCAGCACGGCGGCTGGGTGCGCGTGGAAGGCAAGCCCAACGAAGGCGCCACGTTCACGATGTACATCCCCCTGTACAACCAGGAAAAGGCGCAGGGCTCCCAGCAGCGTCCCGCCCGCAGGACACGCCAGCAGCAATGGGAGCACGACACCCAGACCTGGGACGACGATTGGGACGACTAGCAAACCAAGGAGTGCGCACAGCGCAAGGAAGGCGGCGAACATGACGGGAATCGACATCAAGCCAGATGCACAAGGCAAGGTCCGCGACCTCTACGACTTAGGCGACAGCCTGCTGCTGGTGGCGACCGACCGCATCTCGGCATTCGATTTCATTCTGGAAGACGAGATCCCCTACAAGGGAGAAGTGCTCACGCGCCTGTCGTGCTTCTGGTTCGACCTGCTTTCCGACGTGGTCGAAAACCACCTGATCAGCACCGACGTGGCCGACCTGCCCGACAGGTTCAAGCCCTATGCCGACTACCTCGAAGGGCGCTTCATGCTGGTGCGCAAGATCGAGATGTTCCCCGTCGAGTGCATCGTGCGCGGGTACCTGACCGGCAGCGGGCTCGCGTCCTACAAGGCGGACGGCACCGTGTGCGGGCTGAAGCTGCCCGACGGCCTGGTCGCCTCGTCGAAGATCCCCGATCCCATCTTCACTCCCTCGACCAAGGCCGAAGTGGGCGGCCACGACGAGAACATCAGCTTCGAGAAATGCGCGCAGCTGATCGGGCCGGACGACGCCGAGGAGCTGCGCAGGCTCTCGCTTGCGGTCTACAAGCGCGCCGCCGAGCATGCGGCGAGCCGCGGCATCATCATCGCGGACACGAAGTTCGAATTCGGCCGGGCCGGCGGCTCCATCATCCTTGCCGACGAGGTACTCACGCCTGATTCCAGCCGCTTCTGGGCGGCCGACGGGTACCAGGAAGGCGCCGACCAGCCCAGCTTCGACAAGCAGTACGTGCGCGACTGGCTCAACGCCAACTGGGACCGCACCGGCACCCCGCCGCGCCTGCCCCAAGACGTGATCGAGGCCACGTCCGACAAGTACATCCAGGCATACGAGCGCATCACCGGGTCGAGCTTTCGCCGTTAGCCCTTCGACCACCTGCACGTCAAAGCGCGACCCTGCCGTACCTGCGGGCAACTCGTTTCCCCGTGCAATTGAGTCATCCGCACGAGTGCAACTGGGCTACAATGGTGAGGTTTGATTTACCGAGGAGTATGCATCATGTCGCAACGTAACCCCATGAACGAGCGCTACACGGAAGAGCGCACGGGAAAGACGCGCAAGAGCGCCGCTTCGGCCAAGCCGGCCACCAAGGCGGCCTCGAGCGTGCGCGTGCAGGGCGCGAAACAGGAAAAACCCAAGGGATTCTTCGCGCGTGCCGCCGCGAAGGCCAACCAGAACGAGGCGCAGAAGGCCTCCGACAAGGCCAAGAAGCGCGATGCGCGGGAAGACCGGTTCGCTTACCGCGAGCCCGACAACCCCGAGTACCAGAAGTGGCGCCGCATCTGGTGGGGCCTGATCATCCTGGCCCTGGTCCTGACGGCCGGGTCGATGTTCCTGCTCAACGGCGTGGGCTCGCAGGCGGGCATGATCACGCTGGGCGCGGGCTACATCGCGCTGGCGGCGGCCATCGTCGTCGACCTGCGCAAGGTGCGCCGCCTGCGCGACCGCACGTACATGGAAAACCGCAGCGACCGCAGCAAGGAAGCCACCCGGACGCGCAAGCAGCAGAAGGCCGAGCGCAAGCAGCGGGAAGCCGAAATGGTGGAAGAGGCGCAGCGCAAGGAAGAAGAGAAGGAATCGCGCAAGCAGTCGCGCAAGCTGTTCGGCCGCAAAAGCGAGCAGTCAGACGGGCAGGCAACCCAGGATGAGGCCGCAGAGTAGCGCTTCGGCTGATCGCGGCGCATCGCCGTGTTGTTCGAGGCGCACGTTCATCGCCGGCACCGTCGCGCTGGCTGCAGGATCGCTCGTGCAGGGGTGTGCCGGCCCGAGCCTCCTAGACGGCGCCTCGTCCTCTGAATCCAACGACTACGACGTCGTGGTCATCGGCGCGGGTGCTGCCGGCATGTCCGCCGCCATCGCCGCCTCCGACGCCGGAGCCCAGCGCGTGCTCGTGCTGGAAAAGGCGTCCTTCACCGGCGGGAACAGCTGCCTGACCACCAGCGGCATGAACGCGGCGGCAAGCCACTACCAGCAGCAGGCCGGCATCCAGGACACCCCCGAGCAGTTCGCCCAGGACACGATGACCGGTGGGCACGGGCAGGGCAACTTCGAGCTCGTGTCCTACATGTGCGCCCAGTCGGCAGACGCCATCTTGTGGCTGGCGGGCATGGGCATCGTGCTGAGCCACGTCGTGCATGCGGCAGGCGCCGAGCTGGCGCGCTGCCACCGTCCCGCAGAGGGAACGGCCATCGGGGCCACGCTGGTTCCCGGCCTCGAAGAGCAGTTGGCCAAGCGCGGTATCGACGTGCGCACGGGCATGCGGGCCACGTCCCTGCGCAAAGATGCCACGGGTGCCGTCACCGGAGTGATCGCGCACGAGGTGCCCTCCGAGGAGGAAGGCGAGTCGTCGTCGCAAGGCGGGGCCCTGCCCGTGCAATCCGACGAGGATGCGGTCGTGTTCGGGGCGCGTGCCGTCGTGTTGGCAACGGGTGGGCTGGCGTCCGACGCCGAAGCGGTGCGCCGCCATCGGCCCGACCTGGCAAGCTACAGGTCCACCAACCAGCCCGCCTCCACCGGCGACGGCTACGAGCTGGCCGAGCAGGCGGGTGCGGCGCTGGTGGACATGCAATACATCCAAGTGCACGCGACGGTGTCGGCCAAGGAGCCTGCGAACGGCGGGCCCTGCATGGCGATCGCCGAGGCGCTGCGCACGTCCGGCGCCGTGCTGCTCAATGCGGCAGGCGGGCGGTTCGTGAACGAAACCGATGCCCGCGAGACCGTGGCAGCCGGCATCGCCGCGCAAGACGACGGCACGGCGTGGCTGGTCTTCGACGACGGGGTCGTGTCCCTCAACCCCGCAGTTGACTCCACCTACCGCCCCAACGGGTTGGTCGTCGACGCCTCCGATGCGGCGGGTCTGGCTGCGCAGACGGGCATGCCGCTCGAGTCGCTCGCCGTCGCCATCGACGATTGCGCGCGAATCAACCGAGGCGAGGCCGTCGACCTGCTCTACCGCTCCACGCCCACCGCACCGCTGTCCGGTCCGCTGCATGCGATACGCGTCGCACCCGGCGTGCACTACGAGATGGGCGGTGTGCGCATCGACACGGCAAGCCGCGTGCTCGACGTTGCGGGCGAGGCTTTGCCTGGGCTGTATGCGGCCGGCGAGGTTGCCGGGGGCGTCCATGGCGCCAACCGCATCTCGGGCAACGGCGTATGCGACGCGGTGGTGTTCGGGCGCAATGCCGGGCTGGAGGCGGCGGCGCATGTGCTGACCGGGGCGATTGTCCCGGACGCACCCAGCTCGGACGGCGCGGCAGTAGACGAAGCATCCGTCCCGCAAGACCCGCCCGCCCCGGATGCGGGCGCGTCGGACGGTGCGGCTTAGGCTTGCATGCAAGCAGGAAGGTAGGCACATGAGGCTCGTATCATGGAACGTCAACGGGTTGCGCGCGGTCGTCAAGAAGGGTTTCGACCAGATCTTCGACGACTTCGGCGCAGACGTGTTCGCCCTGCAGGAAACGAAGCTGCAGGAAGGCCAGATCGACCTGGAGTTCCCCGGGTACCGAAGCTACTGGAGCTATGCGGAGAAGAAGGGGTATTCGGGCACCTGCGTGTTCGCCAAGCACGAGCCGCTGCGCGTGCTGCACGGCCTGGGCGTCGAGCACCTAGACACGGAAGGCCGCATCTGCGCGCTCGAGTTCGACGACTTCTGGTTCGTCAACGTCTACACGCCCAATGCGCAAAACGAGCTGGCGCGCATCGACCACCGCATGGAATGGGACGACGCGTTCCGCGAGTTCTGCGTAGGGCTGGAACAGGGCACCACGCCCGACGGGCCGAACACGGCCGACCCCAAGCCGGTGGTCATGTGCGGCGACTTCAATGTGGCGCATCAGGAAATCGATCTGAAGAACCCCGGCCCCAACCGCGGCAACGCGGGCTTTTCCGACGAGGAGCGCGAGAAGTTCACGGCGCTGCTCGATGCGGGGTTCATCGACACGTACCGGCACCTGAACCCTGAAACGACGGGCGTCTATTCCTGGTGGAGCTACCGGTTCAACGCGCGCGCGAACAACGCGGGATGGCGCATCGACTACTTCCTGGTCAGCCGCTCGCTGGAGGACAACGTGCGCATGGCCAGCATCTATTCGGAAGTGATGGGATCGGACCATTGCCCGGTGGCTCTGGAGATCGAATTCTAGGGCTGCTGCTACAATAGGGCGAACTCAAGACCCGGGAGGACAAGTATGCGTTGCGTAATTTCCGTTCTTGGCAAGGACACGACCGGCATCGTCGCGGCGGTGACGAGCACGCTTGCCACGTGCGGCGCCAACATCGACGACATCAGCCAGACCATTCTGGACAACCTGTTCAGCATGACCATGCTGGTGACGCTGGACACGGACAAGGCCGACTTCAACGAGGTTCAGGAACGCCTGGACGCAACCGCGCGCGATATCGGCGTGCAGATCACCTTCCAGCGCCAGGACGTCTTCGACTACATGTACAAGATCTAGCATGCCCGACTGCAGCGTGCACGCGGTGCGGGCAAGGCGAGGGTAGCGCCATGGGCAGCAGGAAGCCGTCCGCGAAGGCGAAGCGCCGCGAGGAATTCCACTCCCAGCTGGGAGGCATGGACGACATGTTCGCGCGCGAGCAGCGCCGCGTGGAGCAGGATGCCGTGGACCGCGACGCCGCAAAGCGCAACAAGGCGTGTCGGTCGAAGAACCGTTACGACACCTACGCCCAGGCCCAAGATGCCATCGCCGCATGCGCCGAGCACGGCACGGCGGGCCTGCAAGCGTACCGATGCTCCTATTGCGGAGGCTGGCATCTGACATCGCATCCCTGGGAATAGGTCGGGCATGCCGCGTCCACCGGCAGCCGGCCGGCTTTATCTATAATGCTCCCATGAACAACACGGCCCGCAAACTCTGCAACGAAGCCCGCCTTGCCTGTGCAGGCATGGTGGCGCGCGTGCTGCCGTCGTCGAAGAGAATCGTGCCGAACAAGGTCGTCTGCTCGTCGTTTCACGGCAGCGGGTTCGGCTGCAACCCGAAATACGTGGCCCAGGCCCTGGTGCGGCTGGCGGCTGAACCGCTCGATGTGGTGTGGATCGCCCGCAGGCGCGAGCAGCTTCCCGCCGGCATCCGGTTCGTGCCCTGGGGCAGTGTCGCGGCGGCGCGGGAATGGGCGACGGCGCGCGTGTGGCTGGACAACGTGCGCACCCGCCGCCATGTGAAGAAGAAGCCCGGCCAGTACTACCTGCAAACCTGGCACGGCACGCTCACGCCCAAGCTCATGGAGGCCCAGATCGAGCACACCTTGACGCCCACCTACCTCAAGGGCGCCAAACAGGACAGCCGCGATGCCGACTGCTTCATCAGCAACAACGACTTCTTCGACCGCACGCTGCGCACCGGCTTCTGGTACGACGGCCCCATCGTGCGCTGCGGCCAGCCGCGCAACACCGTGCTCCTCAACCCCCATCCCGAGGTGCGCGAGCGCGTGCGGCGCGTGCTGGGAGTGCCCGCGGATGCGCGCATGTGCCTGTACGCGCCGACGTTTCGCGACCACGAGGACTGGGGCATCCCCCCGCTTGACCACCGACGGTGCTGCCAGGTGCTCGAGCAGCGCTTCGGCGCGCCCTTCGCATGGGTCCTGCGCGCCCATCCCCAGGTGGCGCGCCAGTCCGCGCGCGTCCTGTCCGACGGGGTGATCGACGCGTCGTGGTACGGCGATGCGGTCGAGCTGCTGTGCGCGGCCGACGTGCTCGTCACCGACTACTCGTCTATTGCCGAAGACTTCGCGCTGCTGGGCAGGCCCGGGTACCAGTACGTCCCCGACGTCCAGGAATACGAACGCGCGCGCGGGTTCGCCTACCCGCTGTCGTTTCGGCCCTTTCCGCTGGCCTACACGCAAGACGAGCTCTTCGCCGCCATGCGCGACACGCCGGAAGAGGAGTTTCCTGCGCGTGCGCAGGCCTTCCTCTCGGCTGTGGGCTTCCAAGACGACGGTGATGGCGACGAGGCGGTCGCGCGCATGATCCTGGACGTGCTGGAAGCGGGGAAGTGACATGGGCGTGCGGATGGACATCAGGGAGGTGTACGCGAGCAAGAGCCCCTTCTACAAGCTGGCGAAGCGCGGGTTCGACGTCGTCGCGTCATGCGGCGCGCTCGTGGTGCTCTCGCCGCTGATGCTGGCCACGGCCATCGCCATCGTCATCGACGACGGCAGGCCGGTCATCTACGCCGCCCCGCGTGCAGGCAAGGACGGCAAGCCGTTTTCAATGTACAAGTTCCGCAGCATGAAGCGCGGTGCCGACGCCATGCGCGACGTTGCGGCCATTCCGTGCGACGACGGCTGCGACGTGCCAAGCAAGCCGTTGCTCCACGAGCAGGGACCTGCGTTCAAAGTGGACAACGACCCGCGCGTGACGCGCGTGGGGCGCTTCATCCGCACCTACTTCATCGACGAGCTGCCCCAGCTGGTCAACGTCGCGCGCGGGCAGATGTCGTTGGTAGGCCCGCGTGCCATCGAGCAGACGCGGGAGTACACGCCCTACGAGGCCCAGCGCTTGGTGGTACAGCCGGGGCTTACCTGCTATTGGCAAACGAGCGGTAACATGCGCATGCCATGGGAGGAGTGGCTCGAGCTCGACTTGGACTACATCGAGGACATGAGCGTGGCCTGCGACCTGCGCATCCTTGCCCGCTCGGTGGGCGTGGTCGTGCGCGGGGAAGGCGGGTAGGCCATGACGGTCACGCTCATCGCCGCCGCGTACAACGCCTCCGCCTACCTGCCGCGTTTCTTCGCGTCGCTGGATGCCCAGACGTACACCGACTTCGTTGTGGTGTTCGTGGACGACTGCTCGACCGATGGCACCTTCGAGCTGGCGGCACGGCTGGGCGCGGGACTGGGAGAGCGCATGCACCTGCTGCGCAAAGAGCGCAACACCGGGTTGGTGGGGGCGCGCAACGCCGGGCTTGACTACGTGACGGCACATCCCAGCCCCTACATCTCGTTTTTGGACGCGGACGATTTCTTCGAGGCTGACTATGTGGGCGACCTGTTGCGCACGGCTCGCGAAACCCAAGCCGACTTAGTGGTGGCGGGCATCCGGCGCATCGACGAGCGATCGGGGCGCGAGCTGGCATGCGAGATGGTGCATGCCCCGCAGTCCTTCTACGCCGATTCGGCCACCTGCGACGAATTGGCGTTCATCAACCCCTGCTCGTATGCCAAGCTCTACCGTTTCGACGCCGTGCAGGGCGTCAGGTTCAGGAACATCGCGCGCTCGGAGGACACGTGCTACCTGTTCGAGGCGCTGCCGCATCTGAAGCGCGTGGCATTCACCAACCGCGCGCGGTACACCTACTGCGTCCACGAGGACTCGCTGAGCGGTTCGTTCGACGAGGCCGTCCATGCCTCGATGCACGACGAGTTCGCGAAGATGCTGGCAGGCTACGCCGGCGAAGGCAGGCAGGCGTACCGCGCGATGTTCGAAACCCAGGTGTTCATCCGCAGCTCGGTCGGCGGCCTGCTGCGCCGGACGTGGGCGGGGGCGCGCGCCCGCAGCGTGGCGCGCGAAGAGCGCGCGTGGCTTGACGAGGCGATGCCGTCGTGGCGGACGAACCCCTACCTGTCGGGCACGGGAGGCCGGACCGGCTCGCCGAAGCGGCGCGCGCTCAGGGCCTGCGCCGCCCTGTACAAGTGCAATGCTGCGCCCCTGTTCGTTGTTGCGTACAATCTGTATGTGCGTGCAACGGGAAAGGAAGTGCGGGCGTAGGCCATGACGCGAACCTGCAGACAACCATGCGTTTCCATCGTCATGCCGGCGTGCAACGCGTCTGCCACGATCGGCGATGCGCTGGCGTCGCTGGCGCGGCAGGACCTGCCCGACTTCGAGCTGATCGTCGTCGACGACGGGAGCACCGACGAAACGGCGGCCATCGTGCGGCAGTGGTGCGCGCGCGACGTGCGCATGCGCCTGGTCGCGCAACCGCACGCCAGCGCCGGCGCGGCGCGCAACGCGGGGATGCGGGAAGCGCAGGGGGAGTGCCTGCTGTTCCTGGATGCCGACGACGTGTTCGAGCCGTCGCTTCTGTCCTACCTGTACGCTGCAGCCACGGAAACGGGGGCCGACGTCGTCGTCTGCAACGCCGATTGCTTCACCACCGACCCCGCGCATCCCGCCAAGCGCTGGGACATGGGGCGCAACGAGTTGGCGATGGGGCTGTACGGGGCCGACGAGCTGCGCCCGCGTTTGTACCAATGCACATCGCCGATGGTGTGGAACAAGCTGTTCCGCACCGATGCGGTGCGCACGCTGGGCGTGCAGTTCCAGGACCAACCGCGCTTCAACGACGCCTATTTCACGATCATGATGCTCGCGCATGCCCGCACCATCTGCAAGATCGACAACGTGCTGGTGCATTACCGGGTGGAGGCGGGCGAGAGCCTGGTGGACAAGGAAGTCGAAGAGCCGCTGTGCGACCTTGCCGCCTTCGATGCGGCGCGCACGCAGCTGCAGGCGGAGGGGTTGCTCGCCGGGCCCTTGAAGCAGAGCTTCGACAACCTGTGCATCAACACCGTCACCTGGCGCCTGTCCCATTTCGCGCGCAAGAGCGAGCGCGCAACCCGGGAGCTCTTCGACGCCTATTTCAACGACTATGCGCAGCGGTGGGGGCTCGCGCAGGCCACCTGGCCGTATGTGAAATCCGCCCGCTATGCGCTCGAGCACCAGCTGATCAAAGCAGCCGGCGTGCAGGGCCTGCTGAAGGCCAGCGCTTCCGACACGCGCACGCGTGCATCGAAGCGCGACGTGCCCGCAGAGCTGCACTACGTCGCCCGGTTGATGTCGGCTGCCTTCCCCCTCGAGGAACTATGACGTCGCGTGCCGCACATGCAGGAGGAGGGCGGCTTGTGCGCCTGTTGGGCCCGGTCACGTTCGAAACGGGCCTGTTCTACGTGTCGTTTGCGATCTGCGCGTTCACGACGCTGATGGTGCGCACCACCTACGACAGCGTGTTCGGGATGCCCAAGGACGCCTTCGAGCCGTTTGCGTACGCGATAAGCGCGCTGCTGCTGGTGCTCAAGATCCTGCGCGAGCGCGAGCCGTCCGTGCGCTTTGCGGGCGCCATCCTGCTGCTGGTGGTGGGAACGCTGTCGTTCTGGTTCGCGGGCTCCTGGCGCTTTTCGGCACTGTTCTTCTTCATCGCGGCGGGCAAGGACGTGTCGCTGCGTTGGCTTGCCGCCATCGCGCTGGTGGTGCAAGGGGCGGTGCTTGCGGTGACGCTGCCGCTGGCGCTTGCCGGGAAGCTGTACAGCTTCACGGTTTGGCGCGAAGTGGACGGCACGTGGATGCCCCGGTCCAGCTACGGGTATGGCCACCCGAACTTCCTGGGCGAAGTCTTCCTGGTCATCGCCTTGGCGTATGCGGCGCTGCGTTTCCCAAGGTTCAAGGTGCCCGACGCCCTGGTCTATGCGGCCTTGGCGCTTGCGGCGGCACTGCTGGTGTGGTCGCGCACGGCAACTGCCTGCATCGTGCTCGCGGCAGCCTT
>CACXFZ010000193.1 GCA_902767025.1 uncultured Coriobacteriaceae bacterium | reverse complement strand
TCGGCCAGCCCAGCATGCCCAGGCGCGTGGAGGCGATGCCTTCGTTGACCTGGCCTTCGCCCACCAGGTCCTCGTCCTGGCAGTGCGACATCACGGTCTTGTTGAACTGGTTGGCGTAGTCGAGCACGCGGCGCATCATGCCGGCGCCCTGCACGCCCCTGCCGTCGTCGGTGAAGGCCACGGCGCCGTGGGCCACCATGTCGCCCATCTCGGAGAGCGTCTCGCCCTTCAGCCCCTGGCTGCACGAACCGGCCACGTGCACGCGGCATGCGCCCCGGTCGGCGGCGCGCTTGTTCACAAACTCGACCACTTCGGCGTTGTCGATGACCGGGTTGGTGTTGGGCATGCAGCACACGGCCGTGAACCCGCCCTTGACGGCGGCGCGGGTACCGCTTTCGATGTCTTCCTTCCATTCGAAGCCGGGCTCGCGCAGATGGACGTGCATGTCCACGAACCCCGGCGCGGCGACCTTGCCGGTGCAGTCGCGCACCTCGGCGTCGCCTGCGTCCAGGCCCTTGCCCACGGCGGCGATCCTGCCGTCGTCGATCAGGATGTCGCAGGTCTCGTCAAGGTCGATTTGCGGGTCTATCGCCCGTACGTTCTTAATCAGCAAGGCCATTTTCGTTACCTCCCAGCAACCAGTACAGGACGGACATGCGCGTGCAGATTCCCGAATACACCTGGTCGAGAATCACCGAGCGCTGCGGATGGTCGGCCATGAAGCTGTCCAGCTCCACGCCGCGGTTGATCGGGCCCGGATGGCAGATGATCGCATCGGGCTTCATCAGCTTGTCGCGCTCCTCGGTCAGGCCATAGAGCATGTTGTACTCGCGCAAGCTGGGGTACGGCGCGCCTTCCAGGCGCTCGCGCTGGATGCGCAGCATGTACACCGCGTCCATTTCGGGCAGCACCTCGTCGAAGTTGCTGGACACGTGGTCGGCGCCCAGGACCTCGGGGCGGGCGGGCAGCAGCGTGTTGGGGGCCACCACCGTCACCGAGGCGCCCATGATCTTGAGGGCGGGAATGAGCGAACCGCATACGCGCGAGTGGCCGATGTCGCCCACCACGGCCACGTTCAGTCCGTCCAGGCGGCCCTTGGCGCGCCAGATGCTGAACAGGTCGAGCAGGGCCTGCGTGGGATGCTGGTGCTTGCCGTCGCCCGCGTCGATGATGCTCGCGTTGGTGTGGTGGCTGATGTACTCGGGGACGCCGGCGTGCTTGTCGCGCACGACCACGCAGTCGATCTTGTAGGCGGACAGCGTCTCCATCGTGTCGGCCAGGCTCTCGCCCTTCACCGAGCTGGTGGAAGAACCGCCGAAGTTAAGCGTGTCGCAGCTCAGGCGCTTTTCGGCCAGCTCGAAGCTCGAACGCGTGCGCGTGGACGGCTCGTTGAACATGTTGACGACCGTCAGGCCCTTCAGCGTCGGCAGCTTCTTGACCTTGCGCTCGTTCACTTCCTTCATCACCAGCGCGGTCTCGAGTATCTGCATGATGTCGTCGGCAGAGTACTCGGTGATGTCGATCAGGTGCTTGTGGTTGAAAGCCATGGGCTACTCACCTCCCAAACGTGCAGAGCCCGCGCGCTCGCCGGGCTTCATTTCCAGAATGTCCACTTCGCTCTTGCCGTCGACTTCCTCGAGGAAGACGCGCACGCTTTCCTCGCGCGACGACGGGACGTTCTTGCCCACGAAGTCGGCGCGGATGGGCAGCTCGCGATGGCCGCGGTCCACGAGCACGGCCAACTGGACCGTGGCCGGGCGGCCCAGGTCCATCAGCGCGTCAAGCGCGGCGCGGATCGTGCGGCCCGTGTAGAGCACGTCGTCGACCAGCACGATGTGCTTGCCGTCGATGTCGAAGGGAATGCGCGTGGCATGCACTTCGGGGGCGATGTGGGTGAGGTAGTCGTCACGGTAGAAGCTGATGTCCAGATGACCCAGCGGCAACTCCACCCCTTCGATTTCCCTGATCTGCTGTTGGAGCTTTTCCGCCAGGATGTCGCCCCTGGTGACGATGCCCACCAGGGCAAGGTTGTCGGCTCCGTTGTTCGCTTCCAGGATCTGGTGCGCGATGCGCGCAAGCGAACGGTCGATTTCCGAGGCGTCCAAGACCACGGACTTCACTTGGGCTTCTTCACTCATACACACTCCTTCTCTTGTCGAAGTGCGTACAGACAAACCTGCTGCCCTGCATGGTGCTCGACTGGCGCCGGCTGCAAAAAAAGCCCCGTCGTCAGACAAGGCTTCATACAAGTTCGCGCGCTGTGCCGGATGGAATCCCGCCAGCATGTTCAGCCTTGTCGGTCTCTCTGTACCGCTTTTAAAGGACGTTTTCATCATAGGGTTGTGCACATGCACAAACAAGATATTCCGCGGCCTTCGCAAGCCCTCCATAAAAGGCGTGCCCCGCAAGCGACGGGCGCCGCATGCGAGCAGCGCCCGTCCTGTCCGTGGAAGCCATACGCAACACCCGTCGAGCGAATGGGTGTTTCCCTGCCTGGATAGCGTGTTTCGAGCGCCCTTCTTGCATGGTGGCTATTGTGGTGCGTATGCCATCCCGACATAATTCATGATACTTGATGCCAGATTATGCATATTCATGAATCATCCGAGCGTATTCATGCAATCGGTAACAGGCACTCGTAGTGCCTGCCCCGCTCATGGCCGCATGTTCCCCTCGAGCACATCGTCAAGCGACGCGCGCGCCAGCTGCGCGTACGCGCGCACCTCGGCATCGGACAGCGCCGGCTCGCTCATCCTGTAAGCGGGATGGTACTGCGTCACGTGGTAAGGGATGCCGGGGTCGAGCGAGGCCAGCCATGCGGACGCCTCCTGCATGTCCTCGCGCGTGAACATGCCCGGAACCATCAGGCTCGTGACCTCGACGTGGCAGGATTCGGTTGCAACCGCACGCGCGATGTTGCGCTTCACCACCTCGAACCCGTCGAACCCGCAGCTGCGGTACCCGTCGGCCGAGAACGCCTTCAGGTCGATGTTCATCGCGTCGGTCCACGCGAGCGCTTCGTCGAAGACGTCTGGCGACGCCATGCCGTTGGTGACGACGACCGTCTTGAGGCCCTGTTGATGGGCCAGCAGCGACGCATCGCGCATGTACTCGAAGAAGGTGAACGGCTCGTTGTAGGTGAACGCTATGCCGATGCAGCCACGGTCTCGGAGCGCTAGTGCCTGCTCCACCAGCTCTTCGGGATCGACGTATCGCCATGGCACCTGATCTGCACCCACCTGGGCGATGTCGTGGTTCTGGCAGAACGGGCAGTACAGGTTGCACCCGAAGCTGCCCACGGAAAGCACCGTCGAGCCGGGCATGAAACGGGACAGCGGCTTCTTCTCGATGGGGTCGAGGGCAACGGCCGTCAGCTTGCCGTACGACAGGCCGACAACACTTCCCTGCTCGTTCACGCGCGCGCGGCACGCCCCCACCTGCCCCGACGCCAGCGAGCATGCCCGCGGGCAGATCGGGCAGGTTGCCCGTGCGAAAGGCCTAGACATGGCGCACTACTTCGAAGCGCTGCAAGTCGCACGGCTCGTCTGCGCCGATGCCCGCCTTCATCTTGGCGATCCCCACCTGCTCTTCGACGGTGTCCACGCCCTCCAGGTCGGGCAGCAGCACGCCGCGGCGCATTCCGCGCGATACGATGACGCCATAGCGCTTCACGTCCAGGCATTCCGGGCTGGGAATGTCCTCGGGCTCTCCTAGCACGTCGACGTTGCAGACGATGTCGTCGAGCTCGCACTCCTCGACGGGGCTGAAACGCGGGTCGCCGCTGCAGGCGCTGATCGCGTTGTAGATGATCTCTTCGGCCAGGCTCGATCTCACGGGGGCAAGCGTGCCGATGCACCCGCGCAGCTGGCCGTGCTCGTGCAGCGAGACGAAGCAGGCGGCCCGGCGCCCTGTCAGCTCGTCAGGCAGGCCGTCCGGCACCGCGATCACCGTCCGCTCGCGCGTGTACGCCTCGAAGCTCGCCCGCGCCAGGGCAACGTATACGTCCATGCTAGCCTTCCTCTCCCACTTCGAACGCGGCCACGCCGTATCCCACGCCAAACGGCCCCTCGTAGCTCAGAAGCTCGCCGGTGTGCTGCTTGCCGTGCAGCGCGCCCGCCATGATCATGAACGATCGCAGCCCGCATTCGGCAGCCACGTCGACCAGGAACTTGTCGATGTGGAAGAGCGCATCCATGTCGTTGTTCCTGAACGCCTCGGCCACCTTCGCGTCGAACATCGGCCCTTCGGGCGTGAAGCCGTAGGGCCCGTCCGGCGTCAGCTTGTGGGACCAGTCGCCGCTGGCGACGAACACCACGCGACGGTCCAGGTCTTCGGCCACCTGCGCGATCACCTGCCCCAGCGCGTAGTGGTCGCGGTCCGACAGTCCCGACAGCCCGCATGCCACCACGGGGCAGTCGACGCCCGCGTTGCCGGTGAACCACAGCGGGATGAACGTGGCGTGATCCATCGGCATGCCCGCCCAGGCGCGGCCCATCACCGGCAGCATCGCGCGCTGCGCCAGCTGCTCGACCTCGCGCGCGAACTCCTCGTCGATGCGGGCGCTGACCTTTTCCTCAGGCGCGCGGAACTGGGCGAAGTCCCCCTCCAGCACCGGGCCCGGACATATCGCGAAGCAGTCGTAGTACATCGGCGCATGCGGCGACGTGACGACGATCGTGTCGGGGTCGTGCCGGGCGATGCGGCGCGCAACCTCTTCGAACGAATCGACGGTTGCCTGGATCCCCCGCTCCTGACCCTGCCCGCACGCAGGCACGATCAGCGGCGGATGGGGCACGGCATAAGCAGCAACAATTCCCATGGCGTTCTCCTTGCGGTCTCTGTTTACGTCATTGTAGAGCGGCGCGTAGGCAAGGGCAAAAGAAGCTCTGCTAGCGGCGGGCATTGGCAGACGCGTTGGCGCCCTGCTTGCCCACCGGGGTTACAATGAGCCCATGGAAGCACTTGAGAGCAACATATTCGATTGCGCGCTCATCTTCGAGGGCGGCGGCATGCGGGCCTCGTACACGTCTGCCGTGCTCAACGCCCTGCTCGACGAAGGCATCTACTTCGACCACGTCTACGGCGTGTCGGCGGGAGCGAGCAACACGGTCAACTACCTGTCGCGCGACACGCGGCGGGCCTACCTGTCGTTCACCGAACTTGCCGACGTTGCCCATTTCGGCGGCGTATCCAGCTTCCTGGCGCACAAGGGCATGTTCAACGCGCACTACATCTACCAGCAGGCGGGCTATCCCGGCGAGTACCTGCCGTACGACTTCGCCACCTATGCGCGCAATCCCGCCCAGTGCACCATCGCCGGGTTCGAGCGCGACACCGGAAAGTCGTGCTTCTGGACGCGCAACGACATGAAGACCCTGGCCGACATGATGCTGCACGTGCGCGCATCGTCGACGCTGCCGGTGTTCATGCCGCCGGTGCGCGTGGACGGGCAGGTGTGCTACGACGGCGGATTGGCCGAGGGCAACGGGCTGCTGATTCCGCAGGCCATGCGCGACGGATTCGAGAAGTTCTTCATCGTGCGCACGCGGCCGAAGGGCTACCGCAAACCCGAGCATCCGGGCAACGCCGTTTTGAAGCGGTTCTGGAAGTACCCGCACATGCAGCAGGCGCTGCTCGACTGGGGCCCTGGCTACAACAAGATGTGCGACTTGGCCGAAGAGCTCGAAGAGCAGGGCAAGGCGCTGGTGGTGTACGCCGAGGACCAGATGTGCGAGAACTCGACCACCGACGTGGCACTGCTCAAGCGCAACTACGATGCAGGTGCCGCACAGGCCGCACGAGACATGCCCCGCTACCGGGAATTCCTCGAACTGCAGCCCCGCTGATCGCCCCTGCCGTACCGGCCTACGTCTCGCCATGCCTGGAAACGCATACGGTGCCAAGACGAAAGGAAGACCCATGAACCCCTCCCGCATACGCATCGTCCTTGCAACAGCCGTCGTTTTCTCCATCGTCCTTGCCGGCCTCGCTTCCTGCGCCTCGCAGCCGGCTGGTTCATCGTCGAGCCCGGCGTCGTCCATCGAAGTCCTGGGCGCCGAAGGAGTGACCAGCGTCGTTCTGGACTACAACGCGGGAACGGGATTCGAGTGGCAATGCACGGTAGAGCCCGAAGGCGTGCTCGGCATCGCATACGAAGACGACATCAGCGCCTCCGGCAACGATGAAGCGAAGGAGCCCATAACGGGTGGCCCGATGCAGCATGTCGTGACGCTGCGGGCGTCGAATCCCGGCCAGGCGACACTTGCCTGCAACCTGGTACGCCCCTGGGAGACCGACGCGGAACCTGCCGAAACGCAGACCTTCGTCTTCACCGTCGACAGCAACCTGCAAATCCGCTTCGAGAGCGACCAATCCACCTACCAGCACACCCCCGAGCCAGGCAGCAACTCCTAAATCAGCTTTAGCGGAGTCAGCCGAGCCCCACTCGCAGGTTCCGCCAGGCAAGAGCGCGGCGAGCGAAGCAATGCCGCGGACCAGGTCCAGGAGACCCACAACCACACCCTGCTCGCCGGTTCCGCCAGGCCGCGCGGCCAGCGTAAGCGTTGCCGCGCCCCAGGTCCGGAGAACCCAAAACAAGAATCCGAGCCCGTTCTGCCACGAAATCGCACGTTGTGCACGTCATTGGAACGC
>CACXFZ010000192.1 GCA_902767025.1 uncultured Coriobacteriaceae bacterium | reverse complement strand
CTTGAGACAGCTGGGGCGCCCATTCCCTGCCGAACACCCGCAAAATCGATGGATTCGCCCAATCTTTTGTGCAACCGCACAAATCAATGGTATAGTCACCCCATCAAGCTTGGTTGCGACGATGCCAACCAAGACAAGGGCCCATTGTGCTTAGCTTAAGGAGGACCAACGATGATTTGCCCCAAGTGTGGAACCCAGGAAGAGAAGCCCGGCGCAACTTGCGAGAAGTGCGGCTACGACATGAACGCGTTCAGGAAGTCCCTGGGCCTTCCGCTCATCGAGGATGACGCCAAGAAGGAAGACAAGTAGCTTGCTCTGACCGTTCTTCGCAACGGCTGAAAGCTCGTTGCAGGAACCCGTCCAGCTGCCCATACGTTCCAATCATGGGACAGGGGCCTGGGCGGGTTCTGCTGTTTTCGGGAGCGTGGGACGAAGCCGCCGTCATTCCCGGCTCGATTGCCCGCAGGATGCTTGCCCAGGGGTGGCGTTCGGGAGCGGGCGCATCTTGCTGTTGATGAGCGTGCTCAGGCCCAAGGTTGCCGACCTGCTCACGAACTCCGCGACCTCGTCCAGCTCTTCGGGCTCGCCGCTGGTGAGCTTCCATGTCTCGTAGACCGACGTCAGGCCGCCCAGGTAATAGGACACCCAGTACTCGTAGTTGAGGTTGGTCGGCGTGTTCTTGCTCTCGAACAGGGAACGGCACGCCTCTATCAGAGGGTCGCGGACCATGCTCAGGAACGTGGGCAGGGGAAGGCAGCGCACCAGGTTGCCGTTCAGGTACGGATGGTCGCGCAGCAGGCTGATCACGCGCACGGTGAAGTCGTGGACCAGTTCGGTGATGGGAAGCGAATCGTCCTCCACGTTCAGCTGTCCGATGATGCCGTTGATGCTGTTCTGCACCAGCTGCCTTAGAAGCTCGTCGACGCTGCGGTAATGCAGGTAGAAGGTTTTGCGGCTGATGCCGGCCTCGCGGGCCAGGGCGGTCACGGTGATCTCGGGGTACTCGTTTTCCTCTATGAGCCTCAAGAATGCGCGTGCGATGGCTTCGCGCGTCTTGGCGATGCGCGTGTCGACCTTCTCGTTTTCGCTCGATATGAGCTCCGGTATCAAATCGGTGTCCATGCCTGCACTCCTCGCACTGCCGAGACCGCATCCGTGCAGTGCCCCAAAGGCACTCGGACGGAAACCCTGTCTGCGCGTTGCACGTTTCGGGTCGTGTGGCAAAGCGAGGCTCGAAACGCTCTTCAAGATGGCACAACTGTAGCACATGAGCTGCCGCAGAACAGCCGTGCGCGGCCCAGAATGCGGCGCGCGGGCGTGCCTTGGCGCCGCTCCAAGCTGCCCTCCGCACCCTTCCAGGCGGTTCTTTGGCAGCTCCCGGGGGCCTGCGCGGGAGCAATTGTGTTGCACGTGCACGAAAATCCGCTCGTCGCTTTTTTGCAATTCTGACGGCAAGGCACGGGGTATTCGGCTATTATTGTCACTGTTGCTTGTAGGTTTGAATAGAAGGTGTTTGGCGGACTTGCTTGTTGTCCTAGGCGCAATCGCAGGAATCCTCGCGTTCCTGCCCTATGTGATAGCCCTTCGGGCACAACGCAATGTCACGGAGACGTCTCATTTCTCTCATATGAGCATCCTGGTATTGGCGGTGCTGGGGTCGTCGGCCATCCTGTTCGGATCGGTGCTGGCGTGCATTGCCTTTCACAGGGAGGGGGCGCTGGCCTTTGCGGGCGGTGAAGCTGGGGCGATTATCGTCATAGCTTTTGCATTCGGCATTTGGAAGGTGCTTCTTCGCAACAAGGATAAGGGTAGCTCGAAGAAAGGGTAGCCTCATGGACGCTCTCGAGGAGCTCAAGCTCGGCGCCGAGCATTTGTCGAAGTCGTTCGACTCCGCTTTCGTGTTCGGTTCGGTCACGCAGTACGTGCTGTGGATGGTAATCGTCCTGGCATTGGTGCTGATCGTGGTTCTGGTGGCAGCTAAGAAACTTGCCCTGGTTCCAAATTCGAAGTTCGTCAACCTGATCGAATACGGGTACGACTTCGTCCGTTCCGACATGGGAGAAAACGCGATTGGCCACGGGTTCGAACGTCACATCCCCTTCTTGGCCACGATGTTCTTTTTCATCCTGATCGCCAACTTCGTCGGGCTCGTGCCCGGCTTCAAGACGCCTACGGGAACGATCTCGATCACGTGGGCGCTGGCCATCATCAGCTTCGTGTACTTCAACTACTACGGCATCAAGGCCAAGGGCGGGCTGGGCTACCTGAAGTCCATCGCACCGTCGGGCCTGCCGGTGGTGATGGTGCCCATCATCTGGTTCTTCGAGCTCATCTCGCTCATCCTGCGCGTGCTCACGCTGGCCGTCCGACTTTACGGCAACATGTTCGCCGGCCATATGGTGCTGGGCATCTTCGCGCTGGCAACCAGCGTGTTCATCCAGGCGGCCATCACGAACATGAGCGTGGTGACCGCGCTTCCCAGCATCGGCTGGTTCGCGCTGCTCGTGGCCATGTACGCACTCGAGACGCTGGTCGCGTTCCTGCAGGCGTACGTGTTCACCGTGCTTTCGGCGGTCTACATCAGCCTGGCAACCAGCAACCACTAGCATTGCGCGTCGCGCCCCGACGTTAAACAGGGCCTAACGCTCGGATCGATGCCGGTTCATGGGTTTCCGGCAGGATCATAAGGTAGGAAGGACCCCGGAGGACGGGGTCAACCGAAGGAGGAATGTAAGAATGGATATGACTCTTGTCATCAGCGCACTGAAGGTAGTCGGCTACGGCCTGGGTGCCATCGG
>CACXFZ010000191.1 GCA_902767025.1 uncultured Coriobacteriaceae bacterium | reverse complement strand
TGGCGAGGTGTAATGTGCGCGGTACGTCTTCACAAAGACACGTTCCTAGGCGTGGACGCTTTCGAACTCGCGCATGAAGGCAACGAGTGCTTCGACACCTTCGGTGGGCATCGCGTTGTAGATGCTGGCGCGCATGCCGCCCACGCTGCGATGGCCTTTCAGGTTCTCGAAGCCGGCCGCCTTCGACTCGGCCACGAACTGCGCATCCAGCTCGTCGTTGCCGGTGACGAAGGGGATGTTCATCAGGCTGCGGTCTTCCTTGCGCGCGGTGGCGGTGAACAGCTTGCTCTGGTCCAGGAAGTCGTAGAGCAGCCCGGCCTTGTACTCGTTGATCTTCTTCATGCCCTCCAGGCCGCCCTGCTCCTTCAGCCACTTGAACACCTTGCCGCACAGGTAGATGGTGTAGCACGGCGGGGTGTTGTACAGGCTGCCGTTGTCGGCGTAGGTCTTGTACTGCAGCATGATGGGCACGTCGGCCAGGTCGTCGGCGGGGATCAGGTCTTCGCGCACGATGGCGATGGCCATGCCGGCGGGCCCCACGTTCTTCTGCACGCCACCATAGATCACGCCATAGCGCTCGACGTCGACAGGCTCGCTCAAGAAGCACGAGGACACGTCGGCCACCAGCGGCTTGCCCTTCGTGTCGGGCAGGGTGGTGTAGCGCGTTCCGTAGATGGTCTCGTTCTGGCAGATGTAGACGTAGTCGGCGTCGTCGCTCACTTCGATGGCCGACAGGTCGGGCACGTAGCTGAAGTTGCCGTCCTGCGAGCTCGCCAGGCAGCGCGCGTCGCCGAAGCGGCCGGCTTCCTGGTAGGCCTTCTTGGACCACGAGCCGCTGACGATGTAGTCGAACACGCCGGTGCGCTTCAGGTTCAGCGGGATCATCGCGAACTGCAGCGTGGCGCCGCCCTGGACGAACATCACCTTGTAGTTGTCGGGAATGCCCATCAGTTCGCGCAGGTCGGCTTCGGCTTCCTCGATGATGCCCTTGAACACGGCCGAGCGATGGCTCATCTCCATCACCGACATGCCGCATCCCCGGTAGTCCAGCATCTCTTCGGCAGCTTCCTTGAGCACCGACTCGGGCAGCACGGCGGGACCGGCAGAGAAGTTGTACACGCGGCTCATGGTTCCTCCTTGATTCGGGGGTGGGTTTGCTAGGAAGCATTCTAACATCTGGTGCCGTTCGCGGGATGGGATATGCATGTGCGTTCCTAATTGCTACTAATTTGGTATACTTTATGGCATCGAACGGAAAGGTTGGTCATGCTTCGATACGTGTTGATGGGCATCGCATGGGTGGCATTCGCCCTGGGCTTGCTGGGCGTGTTCGTTCCCGTGCTGCCGACCACGCCGTTCATGCTCCTGGCCGCGTTCCTGTTCGCCAGGACGTCCCCGCGCATGGACGCGTGGATAAAGTCGACGAAGCTGTGGAAGGCCTACGGGCAGCCGTTCAAGGAAAGCGGCGGCATCGCCAAGCGCAAGAAGATTCACATCATCGCCGTCTCTTACCTGGTTCTTGCCGTGAGCGCCGTGCTCGTCCAGCGACCTATCGTGTGGGCGGTCCTTGCGGGGGTAGCCCTGTTCTTGGCCTGGTTGATGCTCGTGCGCATTCCCACGGTGGAACAGGACACCATTGCGCATTTCGTCGACCCCGCCGGCGCGGTCGACAGCCTGGCCGATTCGGCCGCCGAACGCCATGCCGCAGGCGTTTCCCGCGGCGAGCTCGTGCAATAACCGCCGGCGCGCAACCCCGGTTCCCGACCGCTATCGCACTCTAATGTGCGAAAGTGTAGGCTTCCTGCATTCTGGACTTAGTTGCGTGCAGTTCATCGCCGCGCGTCTACAATGGCCTGACATGGCAGCACATGCCCCAAGACGACATGGAACAGGAAGGGAAGGGCATCATGGTTAGCGACAACAAGCTAGGCATCAAGATCACCACGTTGCGCGAGGCGCACCATCTGTCGCAGCAAGATCTGGCGGACAGGTGCGAAACCGATCTGGCAACCATCGCTGGCCTGGAGGCCGGAGAGCTTCCTCCTTCGCTTGCCCCCCTGATCAAGATCACCCGCGCGCTTGGCGTGCGCCTGGGAACGCTCATGGACGACGACGAGCACCATGGCCCCAGCTACATCAACCAGGAGCAGATGCAGGAAGTCACGCGCATGAAGAGCCTGGAGACGGCGTCCGACGCCGGCGACCTGAGTTACTTCAGCCTGGCGGCTGGCCGCCCGTCCCGTCACATGGACCCCTTCATCATCACCGTGACCCCCTCCGGCGAGACCGACCACAAGCTCGTCGGCCATGAAGGCGAGGAATGGCTCTTCGGCATGGAAGGCGAAATCGAGATCGAGTACGGCAAGGAGCTCTACGTGCTGCGCCCCGGCGAGAGCATCTACTACGACTCCATCGTGCCCCATCAGGTCCGCGCCCACGAAGGCCAGACGGCGAAGTTCCTGGCTGTTGTTTATACGCCAATCTAACGATTGGCGTATATGCCGACGCTGCGGCGTGGGATTCCGCCGTTCTGCCGAACGGCGGAGGGTCGTGCGAGGCGACCTGACGCTGCGGGAAGCCCGGGCACTCCATCTTCCCGCCTGTTTCGGCCACGGCGCGGCGCGAGGGCCGCTTGGGCCGAAGGCGCGGGAGTCTGGAGCACCGGGGCTTCCCTCGCTGGCTTTGGTGGACCAGGGGCTTATATTG
>CACXFZ010000190.1 GCA_902767025.1 uncultured Coriobacteriaceae bacterium | reverse complement strand
GTCAGCGAGGCGCGTCCAGGTGCCCCGAATTGCCCCGCTCTCGGGGCCAAGCGCACTTGGGTGCGCGCAGAGCCCCGTAGTAGGGGCAAGGCGGGGTGGCTGGGCGCGCCGCAGCGTCGGCCGAGTAGGGTGGCTGGGTGCAGCCGCAGCGGCGACTTCGCTGGCATAGGCCCAACTGAAAGTTGGTCCTATGCCAGCCGATTAACGAACCAGTCGGCCATCGACACCAGCAGGTCGCGCGCAGGCGAGGGGTCGATCATGTCGATCAGGCGGTTCTTCGCGATGCTCGTCAGGTTCTCAGCGTAGCCGCGCGCGAAGTCGATGCTGCCCGCATCTTCCATGATCTGCACGGCCTCGTCGAGCACGGCGCGCTCTTTCTCCTTGGACGACAGGATCTGCACCAGGCGGTCGCGCTGCGGGGAGTTCTGCAGGGCGTGCACCACCACGAGCGTGCGCTTGCCCTCGGTGATGTCGCTGCGGAAGTCCTTCTTCGTGGATTCCTCGGTGCCCACCAGGTTGAGCAGGTCGTCTTGGATCTGGAACGCCAGGCCGGTGTCCAACCCGTAGTTGCGCAGGGTCTCGATCTGGTTTTCGGTGCCCTTGCCGATAATCGCGCCGATGGCCAGCGGCACCGCACCGGAATAGTGGGCCGTCTTGTGCGTGGCCATCACCAGGTAGTCCTCGGGCGAAATGTCGTAGCGTCCGTCTCGCGCCCAACCGATGTCGAGCGCCTGGCCCTCGATGGTGCGCCGCGTCATGTCGATGAGCTCGGTCACCACGCGGACCTTGGTGGCGTCGTCGAGCGCGGGGTCGTAGATGACCGTGCCGTTCACCAACGACAGGCCCAGGTCTCCCATGTTGATGGCCAGGCCCAGGCCCTCGGTCAGGTGCATGCAGGGCCTGCCCCGTCGCAGCTCGGCGTCGTCGGCTATGTCGTCGTGGATCAGCGCCGCCGTGTGGAAATGCTCGATGGCAGCCGCGGCGGAGCTTGCCATGGCGACGTCGCCACCCACTGCCAGGCAGGCCGCGTAGGTGATCAGCGGACGATGGCGCTTGCCGCCGTTCCTGCTGTATTCCAGGATGGGGTCGTACAGGTAGCGGTTCATGTCGGGATGCGAGCCCCGCGGGATGTACAAGTTCACCAAATCGCCCACGCTGGGGGCGAATTCATCCAAGTACTCCTCGAAAGTGAGCGACTCTCGCGTCGCGGCGTTTTCGAAAAGCTTCTCGCGAATGTTCTCTAAGGTTTCCTCGGATGTCACGTGCTTCGTCCTTCTCTTCGTGCGAGCTCCCCTGTCCAAACCAACCCAGACAGGCAATGGTTCTCGGATTGCGTGTTCCGGACTGCGCCGAGCCGGTCTTGGCTGCCCGAAGGTCAGCTGGTAGGAGCGGTGGGACTCGAACCCACATTCCCGAAGGAGGCGGATTTTAAGTCCGCTGCGTCTGCCAATTCCGCCACGCTCCCCTGTGAGGGTGCCGCTTCGTGCGGCGTCGCTATCATAGCAGAAAACGTGCGGCGCACGCTGACGCCGCACTCAAGGTTGCAAAACCGATGGGCGTCACCCAGTTATGCCGACGCCGCATCCATGATGATGCCGTGCAGGATGTCAGCCTCGCTGACCGTGAACCCACTGGTAGCTGCCTGACGTACGATCTCTCCCAAAATGAGCGTCCCTGCAACGATGACAGGGGCACGATCGGGCTGCAGTCCCGTTACCTGGCGACGCTGGTCGAGCGGCAGGGATGCCAGACGATCTCGCATCTGATCGAGCGATGCCAACGATACGTGAGCACCATGCACGCGCGAGGAATCGTATACCTCCATGGCCTGTTCGATGGACACCAGACTCGTCGCCGTGCCGGCAACCGCAACGATGCGACCGACCTGGAAATCGCGTTCGCGCAGCTCGTCGAAGAAGGTGGCGAACTGCGGTGCAAACCAATCGATGGCTTCCTGCATTTCGTCCGTCGTGGGCGGATCGCTTTTCAGGAAACGCTCCGTGACCCTGCGGCATCCCACGTTGAACGAGAACTTGTGAATGGGCTCCTGCCCGCCCACGCCCGCGATAAGCTCGGAGGATCCACCACCCACATCGCAGACGAGCAAGTTCTCGCCCTTGAAGTTCGAACCCGCTCCCAGGAAGGAAAGCGCCGCTTCCTTTTCC
>CACXFZ010000189.1 GCA_902767025.1 uncultured Coriobacteriaceae bacterium | reverse complement strand
GGGTCCCAGCCTGCAGACGTGCGGGCTGGGACTCTACTGCTACTTGACAGGGTCATCGGTCATATGAGGGGACAGTTCTCTGTGTTCGTCCCTGTTCAAGACAGGTCGTCCTGTTTGCATGCCATGTTGGAACCCACCCCGCACACCGGGCCCGCACACCGTCCCGCGAATGGAAACCCCCTGGCGTAGAAGGGCTGGGGGCGGATGGTACAATGATGCCAGCCAAACACGGGTGCGTACGTAGTGCAGCGTAGCGCACGCCCAATCGTCCATTGCACCGGGCGCGTCGAGGTGGCAGCGGCGCGTCGTCCAACAGGAAGGTGCATCATGGGCACGGTTGTTGCGGTTTGCACGAGCAGCACCAAGGGAATCCAGAAGACAGAGACGGGCGCCGTCGAGCTGGTCGCCGACCACGGCATCCAGGACGACGCCCATGCCGGGTCGTGGCATCGCCAGGTGAGCCTGCTCGCCCGTGAGCGCATCGACGAGTTCAAGGAGTGGGGAGCCGATGTGGGCAACGGGGCTTTCGGCGAGAACCTGATCGTCGAAGGGCTGGGGGATTTGAAGGGCTACCCTCTGGGCACGCGCTTCGCATGTGGGGACGCCATCCTGGAACTGACGCAGGTGGGCAAGGAATGCCACGCGCACTGCGCCATCTACCATGCGATGGGCGACTGTATCATGCCCCGTGAAGGCGTCTTCTGCCGCGTCGTGCAGGGCGGTCGTGTAGCCCCCGGCACCCCCATCCACAAGATCTGGTCGCCACCCGCTTAGCCGGCCCCTGTCCGATAATGGAAATCCGGGGGCATTCTGCCACGGAAATGCACGGTATGCACGTCATCCGGGTTCCAATGGCATGAAAATGCACGGTATGCACGCGCCGAAATGGCGAAGCACGTGCATACCGTGCGATTTCATGGCAGAATCGCCTCGGTTTTCCCTGAGCCGTCGTTCGGCCAGGGTTTCGACAGGTCGTGCTTCCGAGGCCCGCCTTGGTCTTACAGGTTCTTCAGGACGGTGAGCGTGTTCTTGCCATCCTCGTAGGCGTAGCTCACGTCGTCCATCATCTTCTTGACCAGCAGGATTCCCAGGCCGCCTTCGCGCTCCATCAGCGCATCGGGCGACGTGTCGGCATCTTCGGCCGCCAGTGGGTCGAAGGGAATGCCGCCGTCCAGGAACTGCATCGTCACGCTCAAGGGATCCTCGTTGACCTCGCAGCGGATTTCGATGTCGTCGTCTTCGTTCAGCTGGGCATACCTGACGATGTTGACCATGATCTCTTCGATCACGACCTCGATCTGGTACATCGCCTTCGGGGGGCAGTCGTGCTTCGACAGCTCTTCTCGCACAAACTCGATGACGGGATTCGGATCCTCGTCGGTGGGGGGCACCGTGATGCTTTTCATGTGCGCTCCTTTCCCGTGCTAGCCGAAGTTCAGGATTGCAGCGAAGCCGGTGAGCTCGAACACGTCCATGACGTCGGGCTGCACGCCGCGCAGCGTCAGCTCGTGGCCGTTCTTGCTCACCGCGGAATTCAGGCGCTTCAGCGCGCGCAGGCCGGCGCTTGCGATGTAGTCGAGCTCGGTCAGGTCGAGCACGACGTCGTAGGGCTGGGACGCCGCCTCTTCGAAAGCCTGCTCGACGTCCTTGGCGGCTTTCACGTCAAGTCGTCCCACAAGGGAAATCTCGTTGACGTCCCCTTGCACTGTGTTGTTGATCGAAATCATACGCTTAACTCCCTTCGCAAAGCTTTACTCAGAAGATCCCTTGTACAACAGACCAAGCATGGTCAGATCGTCGAACTGAGGGGCTTCCTGCACGAATGCGGAAACTTGCTCACGTACATACGGTAGCACCTTTTCGGGCGATGCGTCCGGCACATCGTTGAGCGTGTCCAACAAGCGCTCCTCGCCGAACAGCTCGTCGTCCGCGTCGGTGGCCTCGGTGACGCCGTCGGTGTACTGCAGCAGCGCGTCGCCCGGCTGCAACACGATCGTGTGGTTGCGGAAGCGGTACTTGTCGGGAAGGGTGTCGTAGAGCTCCGGCTCGAACGCCGCCAGCGCCACGGCCCCGTTGGGCTTGGGCGGCAGCTCCCAGGCGCCGTTGCGGTACAGGGCCATCTTCTCGTGACCGGCGTCGGCGTAGACCAGCGTGCCGGTGGAAATCTCCAGGATGCCGATCCATGCGGTGGTGAACATGTCGTCGTCGTTCTTCTCCGACAAGTCGGCGTTGGTGCGCAGCAGCACCCCGGCCGGGTCCAGGCCCGACAGCGTTTCCATCTTGATCACGGTCTTCGACTGCATCATGAACAGCGCGGCGGGCACGCCCTTGCCCGACACGTCGGCCACCACAAGCGCCAGGTGGTCGTCGTCGACGAGGAAGAAATCGTAGAAGTCGCCGCCCACTTCCTTGGCGGGCTCCATGCTGGCGAACAGCTCGAACTGCGGGTACGCCTCGATGGCCGGCGTGATGGCGGGCAGCGAGTTCGCCTGGATGCCGGCTGCCATCTCCAGGTCGGCCTGCACCACCGCGATGGAGTTCTTCAGCGCGCCCACCGTCTGGTTGATGTCGTCGGACAGCGATGCGAACTCCGTGCTGCCGCGCACGTCGACCTCGACGTTCAAATCGCCCTGCGTGATCTGGCCCAGGCGCCCGTTCACCTTCCAGATGCTGCGCACGACCACGCGCTTGATGGCGAAGTAGATGACCAGGAACAGCGCCGCGAACACGAGCACTTCCATGTACGACATGGTCAGCACCGACATGTTGCGCGCGAAGAACGCCTCGGACATCGGCAGCATGGCGACGAGCTTGTAGCCCTCCACCTCTTCGCCGTAGGCATAGCATTCCTGGCCCTCGTAGGTTGTGCGGAACATCGTGCTGGCTCCGGCTTTCGCCGCGTCCTGCGCCAGCTGATTGGCGTCGCGCCCGGCAACGTCGCCGCGGGTGCTCACCACGTCGCCCTGCTCGTCGATGACCACGAGCAGACCGGTTTGGCCCACGCGGCGGTTCTTCACCGCCGACTCCACCTGGGCGGAAAGGTCGTCCAGGAAGTTCTGCGCGTCGTAGCCCACCTGCACGATGCCGCCCGGGACGCTCACGCCGGCGTACTTGCGCGACGTGCTCTCGTCGTAGCTTATGGGCTGGTAGCTCTGCGCGAGCTCGGCCTTGGTGCCTCCGGGCAGAAGCGACAGGAACTCGCTGGACTGCTTGCCGGACGCCATGTCGAAACCCACGAACTCGGGCACGTTGGTGGCCACGATGATGCCGTCTTCGTCGATGGCGTGGACCTCGGCGACGTCGAGCTCCTGCGCCAGCTGCCCGCATTCCTCGTTGGTTGCCTGATCGACCGAGTGCAAGATGCTCGCCGCGTTCCTCGTCAGTCCCAGCAGGTTGGCGTTCGATGCGTCTGCGATGTCCTGCCTGACGTCCTCGATGTTCAATCTCAGCAGCTCCGTGGCCTGCGTGCGCGCCAGGTTGCCCTGCACCAGGGCGGTGAAGCCGACGGTCACCAGGAATGCTGCGATGACTCCCACCAGCAGGCGGCTCTGCACGATTTGGGCCACCCCGCGGCTGTCGCGCGGCACCATCAGCGGTTGCTTGTTCAGCCGGGCTATGACGATCGAGCAGACGGCAAGCGTGGTGCCCACCAGCAAGATCATGGGGATCGTGCCGTACTGGGCGTATTCCAGGGCCTGCTCGGTTTCGTCGGGGTTGGTGACGAAGATGAGCAGCAGGTGCACCACTTCGGCCACCACGCCTGTGGCGATCGCCATGGGCCAGGTGGGGATGCGGTCGTCGAACAGGTGCTTGCGCAGCAGGGCTGCGTAGACGCCGGCCATGATGCATGACAGGCTGGCCGCCATGTGCGTGAACTCGTTCGCGCCGAAGTACGACGCCGTCAGGCGCGCCAGGGCTCCCACGATGCCGGCGACGATGCCCGCAGGCCCGCCGAAGAACAGGCCGGCCGCCAGCGGCGCCGTGTCGTGGACGTTGATCGTGATGCCGCCGAAGGGGGTTTCGAGCGCGGTCCCGATGCCGGCGATGGCGCCGAAGATGAAGCCCACGGCCACCTGCCAGCCCGTGCTCTGCTCTTTTTCGACGCCCATGTGGATGCGCACCAGCGACAAGATCGTGCAGGTGCAGGCCACCATAAGCGCGACGAGCACAAGCTGCATGATGGCGAAAGCATCCATGGGCGGGTCATGCCTTTCTAGAGCGAACCGATGTAAGTGCTATTATTGCGCATTCTGCGCCTCGATGCATGTGCTGCATGCTGGCTGATGCCGTTACGTCACCTGGGCGACGGGGTCTGCGCGCGCCGCCCAGCCCGCTGCCAACCTTCGCGCGTCGCCGGCCCTCGCGCAGGACTTACGCGTCCAGCCGCTGGCGCTCCACGAGTTCGGCGAACAGCCCGCCTTTCGCGATCAGCTCGTCGTAGGTGCCGTCCTCGACGATGCGCCCGCCTTCCAGGTACAGGATTCGGTCGCAGTTCTTGATGGTGGACAGGCGGTGCGCAACCACGATGCGCGTGCAGTTCAGGCCGTCGAGCGCTTCGGCCACCCGCTTCTGCGTCTTGTTGTCCAGCGCGCTCGTGGCCTCGTCCAGGATCAGGATGTTGGGCTTGGGCGCGATGGCGCGCGCGATCATGATGCGCTGCTTCTGCCCGCCCGAAATGCCGCCGCCGCCTTCGGAGATCATCGTCTGCATGCCCATCGGCATCTTGCGGATGTCGTCGGCGATGCCCGCGATTTCGGCCGCCTCCCACGCGTCTTCCTCGGACAGCTGCGGGGCCGAGATGGTGATGTTGGACAGGATGTCCTCGTTGAACAGGCTGCCGTCCTGGGTGACCGTGCCGATGCGGCGGCGAAGCGAGCGCAGGTCCAGGTTGGTCATGTCCTTGCCGTCGTAGTAGATGGCGCCCTTGTCGGGCGTCTCGAAGCCCAGCAGCAGGCGCACCATCGTCGACTTGCCGCTTCCCGACTTGCCCACCAGGGCCACGTACTCGCCCGAGCGGATGGTCAGGTTCAGGCCTTCCAGGATGTTGGGCGATTCGTCGTTGTAGCGGAAGTACACGTCGTTGAACTCGATGCGGCCGAACAGGTTGGTGAGCACTTCCTTGCTCTGCGACACCTCGGGCACGGCCTTCAGGATCGGGTCGAGCATTTCGAGCAGCGGGCGGATCTGCGCGGCGGTGCGCACCACGCCGGCCAGCGAGATGAACGCACCCGACACCATGCCGTAGGCCGCGTAGAACGCGACGTATTCAGACGGCGTGACGCCCGACACCGTGGCCAGGTAGTACAGCGCGATCGCGCCGGCCAGCGACACGCCCGAAACGATGGCGGGGCTGATCTTCAAGAACAGCGGCGGGTTGTACTGCAGCTCGGCGCTCTTGGTGTAGGACTTCGCCCACTGCGCGAACGCGCGCTTTTCGGCACCGGCGAGCTTGATCTTCTGCACGCCGTAGATCATCGCGAAGCTCTTGCCGTTCTCCTTCGCGCTGTACTGCATCTGGCGCCGCGACACGTTCATCTGCACGATGGACGTGGCCAGCGTGACGGCCACCGTGGCGGCGATGATGGCCACGGCAGGTCCGGCCAGCGCGGGGGCGAATTGCCCGATCTGGAAGATGTAGAGCAGCGAGAACAGCGCCGTGATGCCCAGCGAGAGCACGTTGGACACGAGCAGGCTCACCAGCTGTTGCGCCGACGCGCAGCGGCTGGCGAGCTCGCCGGAGCTGTATTCGTTGAAGAACGACGTGGGCAGGCTCAAGATGCGCATGATGAACGCCGACGCCACCGGCATCGCGGTCTTGGTCTGGATGCGGTTCATCGCAATCTCGCGCGATGCGGTCACCAGCTGCTGGGCTATGCCGGTGCACAGCAGGAAGGCGGCCGTCGACCACAGCACCGGGAAGCTCCCGCTTTTCACGACGAAGCCGGTGAGCGCCTTGGCCAGCAGCGGCAGCAGCATGCCGGTGAGCGTGACGAGCAGCGAGATGCCCAGCAGCAGCGCGATGTCGGTGGGGCTCAGGCATTGCCAGATGTAGCGCATCAGGTCGGGCACGTCGAGGGCCTCCAGCGGCAGCGGCCGGTAGAAGGTGCGCGCCTGCGGCGCGAAGTCGCCGGCGTTGCGCGCGTCCACCGAAACGCGGTTGCCCGACTCGTCGCGGAACCAGTAGCCCTTGAAGGCTTTGGGGAACACGGGAACCGGGGCGCCGGTGTCGGCGCGGTAGGCGATCATGGGCCCGAAGGAGTCCTTGTACCAGCCTTCGGTCAGGTTCACCATGCGGTGCATGATGCCATGGGGGCGCAGCGCGTATTCCAGCTGCTCGTCGGGGTCGGTGATCGACGTGGGTATGTCCACCGGGTTGATGCGGTAGTACTTCAGGATGTCGTCGACGGCCTCTTTCGTGACGATGCGCGCGCTGGTTATCGCGCCGGCGCCCTGGGCGCCCACGACCGCAGAGGCCATGCGCAGGATAGAGTCCTCGAACAGCTCCTGGTCGCCGCGCTTGCGTTGACGTATCTGATCGTCCTGCAGACCCATATCCTCACCCCCTAGTCGCTCGTCACCAGCTCGGCGTACGCGCCGCCTGCCGCGAACAGCTCGTCATGCGTGCCGCGCTCCACCACGTTGCCGTCTTCGATTACGATGATCTCGTCGCAGTCGCGGATCGTGGACAGCCGGTGCGCCACCATGATGCAGGTGACGCCGCGGTCGAGCACGGCTTGCACGACTTCGTACTCGGTCTTGGCATCCAGTGCGCTCGTGGCCTCGTCCATGATCACGATCAACGGGTCCTGCGCCAGCACGCGGGCGATCTCGAGCCGCTGGCGCTGGCCGCCCGACAGGTCGCGGCCGCCTTCGTGCAGCATGCCCGAATAGCCGCCCTCGCGCGCCATGATGTCATCGTGGATCTGGGCGTCGCGTGCCGCCATGATCACCTCGAAGTTCTCGATCGTGTCGTCCCACATGCGGATGTTGTTCGCGATGGTGTCCTCGAACAGGATGATGTCCTGGTCGACCACGGCCACCGATCCCGTGAACACGTTGCGGTCGATTTCCGAAATCGGCTTGCCGTCGAAGAGTATCTCGCCGCTCCACGGCTGGTAGAGCCCGGCCAGCAGCTTGGCGATGGTCGACTTGCCGCAGCCCGACGGGCCCACCAGCGCGACGCTGCTTCCCGGCTCCAGCGACATCGAGAAGTCCTTGATCAGCGGCTCGGCCAGCTTCGAGTATCCGAAGGTCACGTTCTTCAGCTCGACGCTGCCTTCCAGCTTGCCGTAGTCCGCGTCGGCGTCCAGCGGGTCGTCGCGGTAGCTGATGTCTTCAGGGTAGTCCATCACGTCCTCGACGCGCTCCATCTGCGTGCGCATCTCCTGCAGGGTCTGGCCGGCCCTGATCATCGTCATCGCGGGGCTCATGAACAGCTGCAGGTACCCTTGAAAGCCCATCACCATGCCCAGCGAGAACTGCCCCTGCATCACCAGGTACACGCCCAGCACCAGCACGGTGTAGTTGGCCAGGCTCGTCAAAAAGCCCGGCACCATGCCCAGGTACAGGTTCAGGTTGGCGAAGCGCACCGTGGCCGTGTTCACCGCGGCCTGGTAGCCGGCCCACTTGGCGAAGTAGCCGTTTTCGGCGCCTGCGGCCTTGATCGTCTCGATCATGCGGATGCCGGACACGGTGCTCGATTCCAGCTTGCCGGTGTCGCGCATCTGCACGCGCGTGATGTTGACGCGCTTGCGCGAGATGTACGCCGCCAAAAACGAGTTCAGCGCTATCGCGAACAGCCCCACCAGCGTGAGCACCACCGAATAGCGGATCATCACGACCAGGTAGAACACCATCATGATGGCGTTGAGCGCCAGCGGCGTGAGCATGTTCACCAGCGTTTCGGCGATTACCGCGTTGGTGGCCTTGCGCTGCTGGATGTCGCCCGCCAGGCGCTGCGAGAAGAACTCCATCGGCATGCGCAGGACCTTCCACATGAAGGTGCTGCTGCCCACGATGGCCATCTTGCCGTTGATTTTGAGCGAGTAGATGGACTGCGCGGCGGACACGATCACCTGGAGCACGCCGATGGCCGCCAGCAGCGTGACGAAGGGTACCAGCAGCTCGCGGTTCTCGCCGGTGAGCAGGTGGTCCATGAAGAAGCGCGAGAAGGCCGGGGTGAGCATGTCGAACAGGTAGCCGATGGCGGTGGTCAGCGCCACGAAGGCCACGGCCGCGCCGGCGCCCTTCAGGCGCTTGCGGGCGAACTCGAAGGTGCTCTGCCGCTTGCCCGACGGAACGAATCCGTCCGTGGGGGAGAACATGATGCACAGCCCGCCGAACGAGCGCTCGAACTCCTCGATGGTGATCTTGAGCGAGCCCTTCGCCGGGTCGTTGATGTGCACGTGCGAACCCTTGGTGCCGCAGTAGACCACGTAGTGGACCCGGTTCCACAGGATGATGCATGGCAGCGTGCCCCGGTCGCGCAGCGATTCCAGGGTGCATTGGTAGTAGTCGGCGTCCAGTCCGTGGCTTTGCGCCGCACGCACGATGTTTTCCACCTTCGTGCCGTCGCGCGACACGCCGCAGTCGGTGCGCATCTGCTCGAGCGACACCCACTTGCCGTAATAGGCCAGCACCATGGCCAGGGCAGCGGCGCCGCATTCGAGCGACTCCATCTGCATGACCATGGGCACCTGCACGATGCCCGACGTAGCTGGTTTAGTGGCCGTCTTCACTGTAGAGCACCCGGTTCGATCAGTTGAGCAGCAGCGATATGACCTGTGTGGTGTTGTACCCGACGCGCACGTCGTACACGCCGTCGGGAATGTTCGCGTTCGACGACGCCACCACGTTGCCCTCGTCGTCGACGCCCACGGTGAGTATTTCGGCCTCGGCGTCGCCGACCTCCAGGGTCATGCCCGGCTTCACCTGTTTGGCATGCTCCGCGTCGTCGAACAAGACTATCAGCTCGCCGCCGTCGGCCGTAGCTGTGCCGGTGGCGTAGCTTTCGATGACGGCGACGCTGCTCCATACCAGAAGGCCCACCAGCAGCAGGATCAGGGCGATGAGCAGCATCCAGATCTTCGGATTGGTCACTTTCAGGTAGTCGTTGAGCTGCTCAGGGGAAGAGAGCCTGCTTGCCCCTTGTTCTGCGGGGATGGCCTCGGCCATGGCGGCCTCCTTTCTGTCAGCTTCGGTACACGGTATTATCGCACATCGGCGCAAGCGCCGCTGCAGGGGTGGCCAGTCGAGATCCCTGGGCTTTGACCCCTCGCGGTTGGAAATCTGAGTAAAAAACCGCGAAGCTGGCAAGAAAACGAGTTTTTGTCATTCCCACACGTGCTGCCGGCTATGAAATGTAACGTATAGTATTCACTTTGATGCAACATGTAGCTTATATAGCACATTCAGACACCTCAGACCATGTCCCCGAATGACAAAAACTCGTTTTCTTGCCCTTGAATCGCAAATTCTTCCAAGAATCCTGCGATGGCGCCTCTCCGGGGCTGCGGGCAGGCGATTCAACGGGTTGCGCGCGAGCGCTCCTGCGGGTCTGCGCCTGCCCACGGTGCGAGGTTGTGTGCTGTTGGGCGATGTGAGACACTTCTCGTATGGATACAGTACATGAACTGGTGTTTTTGGGAACGGGCGCGGCGTGCGGCAATCCTACGTTCTACTGCGGGTGCCCGGCGTGCGAGGAGGCCCTGGCCAACCCCGACGAGGCGAAGACT
>CACXFZ010000188.1 GCA_902767025.1 uncultured Coriobacteriaceae bacterium | reverse complement strand
TTTCGCCGTGCCGGGGCGCCGACGCGCGGTGCTGCGGTGCAGGCGGCGGCGTGAATCTCTTCGACAAGCCCCGCGCCCGCCAACGCACGCGCCACATGATGGCCTTGGGCCAGGCCCGAGGCGCGCGCACGCTGGTGACCGCCTGTCCCACCTGCGCCTACACCTACGCCTTCGAGCGCTGGGAGAGCACCCAGGAAGGCGATGGGCGTTGGGATGGCCTGGACACCATGAACTACCTGGAAGCCGTGTTCGACGAGCGCATCGACTGGCCCCAGGTGTTCGACGACTTGTTCAACATGTGGCAAGGCGACGACGCCGAACAGGTGGCCGAACTCATCGGCTGACGCTCGTCAGCTGACATCCGATGTGTTGCATGGTGTTCAATTTGCTCGAGTGCTCTTGACAAATCAAGATAACTTATTAAGCTAAATAGCATAATGTGGATAACAATAGTGCTACTTCTGCTCAGGCACTTTGCGACATCCATATTTTCTGCAATCAGACAGTCTCTCTGATTACGTACACGCACCTCCATTCTGCGAATCTGTACAAACCGAGGAACCGCCAGCATGCGATTGAAGCTGCGTTTCCTGCGCACCGACAGTCGCACCAGGGCTGTTCCGCCCGAAAGAGGAGGCATTCATGGCTGAATCCGAAACCTATCTGCAAGCAAAAGCATTCGCGAAAGAGCATGTTGCTCCATGGTCGAAAACAGTTGACGAAGAGGGCCGTTTCGCTACCGAAGCATTCGAGAAGATTGCTGAAGCGGGCTATTTGAAGCTTATCATCCCCACCGAATACGGTGGACAGGGCAAGGGCGTCGAAGAGCACGTAGACGTTTGCCGCGCCTTTGCCGAGGAAGTTGGCTCGGTCGGCTTGTGCTACATGATGCACAACGTGTTCCTGTGGGAAGTCATGGGCGGCGGACGCAAGGAGCTTATCGAGCGCATTTGCAAGGACGTCGTCGAGAACAACGCCATGTGCGCGCTTGCCCACAGCGAGTTCCCCACCGGCATCCACTTCTACAACCCCACGGGCAAAGCGGTCATCGACGGCGACGACGTGGTTGTAACTGCGCATAAATCCATGGTCACCAGTGCCATGGCGGCAAAGTACTACTCCGTTAACGTTCCTTCGCCTTTGGCCGATGGCGTGGATCACATGGTCGTGGAACTTGGCATGGAAGGCTCCACGTTCGAAATGGAGAAGTGGCGCAAGGCGATGGGCATGAAAGCCAACGTCTCGTGCCCCCTGAAGCTCGAAGAAGTGCGCGTCCCTCAGGCAAACCGCGTTGAGGAAACCCCCGGAACCGGTACGGATATCGAGCTGAATTCCGTTGTGCCCCCATTCGTTCTTGGTCTTGCCGCCATCTATACGGGCGTTATGAAGCATCTGCTCGATGAGACCATTGCGCATGCAAACGAGCGCACCTATCCCAGTGGGCACAATGTGGGACAGCACGACCTGGCAGCCTTCAATGTTGCAGAAATCTATGGCCGCCAGCAGGCCAGCCTGGCCCTGACGTACGAAGCTACTCGTGCGTTTGCGGCAGGCGAGGAAGACGCCATGGCCAAAGTGTTTGCATGCCGCATGATCTCGATTGACGATGTCATCGACATGGCAAAGCTTGCCATGCGCGTTGGTGCCGGAGCTGCCTATGCCGGCAAGGGCGAATTCGCTCGCCTGGCCCGCGACGCGTACGGCGGACACATCATGGCGCCGGGTGCCGATATGCTGCATCTGTGGCTTGGCCGTGCACTGCTGGGCAATGACTTGATTGTGCCGGAAACCGACATTTAGGCGTTGTGTCGACCGGATGGGGCCGGGAGCCCCCAGAAGCCCGCTCGGTGAAGCGTGTTTCGGGCTTGCCAACCCCCATCCGGTTCGACATGTTCAGTGAGATGCGCCTGTCCCCAACCGCGAAAGGGGCGGGCGCATGCCAGAGAGAGGAAATGGTATGGCATTGAAAGTTGGAGCGGTTGTGTACGCCCCCAAGGTCACGGTGATCTGGGACATGATCAAGGAATATATGGCGGAGCGTGGCGTGGAAATCGAGCCGGTGATGTATGCCGACTACAAGCTGCAGGTTGACGGCTTGGTAGCCAAGGATATCGATGTTGCATGGAACTCCCCGCTCGCGCATCTAGATGTGATGCAGCGTTTCGGCGGTTCCGAGAAGTTCGGCGCGATGCGCGACTGGGACCAGGGTGTTTGCACCTTCCTCGCGGTTCGCAACGACTCCGGCATCGAGACGGTGGAGGGCCTGCGCGGCAAGCGCATCGGCTTCGGCGCAACCGACAGCCCCCAGGCGCGACTGATCCCCATCTACTACCTGCACACGCAGGGCTTGGAATACGGCAAGGACTACGAAGAGGTCACGTTCGAAGTTGGCGTCGGCCTGCATGGCGACCACGTTGGTGGCGAACTCGATTCCATGAAGGCCCTGCTTGCTGGCGACGTCGATGCGACGTTTGCCTTGCGCGACAACTTCGAAGCATGGACGAAAGACGGCACGGCGGACGCCAACGTGGTCAAAAAGATCGCTGAAACGCCGCTCTACGACCACTGCATCTTCAGCGCGCACGATACGGTTGACGACGCCGAGCTCGCAGCGTTCAACGAAGCGCTGTATGCCATGGACTACAACGACCCCACCCAGAAGGAAATAATGGACCTTGAAGGTCTTAAGGAATGGGTCCCTGGCCGCCTGGAGGGCTTCGAGCAGCTGACGCGGGCCGATGAGTACCTTGGCGGGTTCCTGAAGAAGTTCAATGCAGGCAGAGGCTAGTATGGAGCGCTTCTTCACTTCGTGCATGGGCTCGATGCCGCGCAGCAGCGAGCTCATGCGCGCGCGCCGGCTGGTGGAAGCCGGGCGCATGGAAGCTGCCGACTACGGCATCTTGGTCGAGCAGCAGACCGCCGAGGTGCTGGCCATGCAAGAGCGCCTGGGCGTGGACATGGTTGTGTCGGGCGAACTGGGGCGTGACAATTACGTGTCGTTCATCTCCGAAAAGATCGATGGCGTCACGCAGATGAGCATGGCCGAGATGATGGACCACATCGAAGACAAGCAGGCCTTCGACGAGATTCTCAACACGCTCGACGTGCCCGCCGTTTCGATCAAGAACGCCATTTGCACCGGGACACTGGGTTACACGGGCGACATTGTGCTTGAAGAATTGCGCATGATGAAGCGCCACACCAGCCTGCCCATCAAGATCACCATGCCGGGCCCTTACTTGGTCACGCGCAGCATGTGGCTTGCCGAGGTGAGCACGCAGGGCTATACGACCAAAGAAGACCTTGGCGAGGCGGTGCTCGACATCTATCGGCAGGAGATCGAGGCGCTCATGGCAGAAGGGGTCGATCTGATTCAGTTCGACGAGCCGGTGCTTACCGAGGTCGTGTTCACCGAAGGCAAGACGCGCACCTTCATGTGCGCCTCGCTTTCGCAGCGTAAGGACCCCACCGAAGAGCTTGAGTTTGCCACGCATCTGATCAAGACGGCGCGCGGTTTCGTGGATTCGTCGAAGACGATTGCGAGCTTGCATGTGTGCCGAGGCAACTGGTCGAAAAAGGAAGAGATCCTGCTTACGGGGCCCTACACGCCGCTCATCCAGCTGTTCGCCGACGTGGCGCCCGACATGCTGTCTCTGGAGTATTCCACGCCGCGCGCGGGGGAACTGGACGCATTCTTGCGCGACCCGCGCATCCTCGACTCGCCGATAAAGCTGGGCTTGGGGATCATGAACCCGCGGCTCGACGTGGCCGAATCGGTCGAGTTCATGGTCGAGCGCGGGCGCGAGGCGGCCGACATCATCGGCCCGGACAGGCTTGCGCTCAATCCGGATTGCGGGTTCGCTACGTTCTCAAATCGCCCGGTGAACACCTACGAGCATATCGAAGCGAAGGTGGCTAACATGGTCACTGCAGCGAAGATCCTAAGGGAAGAATATGCCGAACGATGACAACGGGCAGCGGCCTGTCCAGGCAACGACCGTGCGAACGCCGGAGTCCGAACGCTACACGGCCAGCTACCGCGCCATTGCAGCTGATGGCGCGGTGAAAGTTTACAACGGGGCTGGGTGCCTGTGCGTTTCCCTGCCCATGAGCTTCGACCTGATGAGTCCCGCGTTCAGCTCGGTGGACATGGTCGCTGCTGCGGTGGCCTCGGAAGTGCTGTTGTGCATCGAAAAGGAGTTCGCGCGGCGCAAGGAAGACCTGATGGATCTGGAAGGCAGAGCCTACCTGGATATCGCAAACCCGCTGGCTGCCCTGAACGTGGTGGGCATAACCGGCTCGCCTGCAATCGAGCGCATCGGCATCGACGTGTACCTGTTCACGTTTCTCGAAGAAGACGAGGCGAAAGAAGTTATCGAGGCCGGTCTTGTCCACGCTGTGCTGTACCAATCGCTGCAAGCTGCGTTTCCCGTGGACCTGCGAGTGTCCTTCGCGCAGTAACGCTCTTCTGGAAAGCGCGGGACAGCTCATGGTTCAGCGAAGGGATCGCGCAGGTTTCTTGTGCGAAGCGGAGTCTATCTTGTGCAGCGGGAGTAGACTGAACTGACGTGCAGGCAGGTAAGGCCTGCCGTCAAACGTCCAGCTACAGAAAGGAACAAGAGCATGGACACGTATTACAACCCGGCGGATTTGGCAAACTTCTCTGGTGATGGGATTGGAGCACTTGCGCCCGAGTTGTGGGACAAGTACATGGCCTACTACGGTGCCGTTTTGGAAGACGGTGCCCTCACGGCTCGCGAAAAGGCTCTGATCGCCCTCGGCGTTGCCGCTGCCATCCAGTGCCCGTACTGCATCGATGCCTACACCAACACGCTTCTGAGCATGGGTTGCGACGAGGCCCAGGTGGCCGAGGTCTTCCATGTGACCAACGCGTTGCGCGGCGGCGCGTCGCTGGTCCATGGCGTGCAGTCCCTGAACATCATCAAGTCGCAGGAACTGTAAACGCACCACGCCCGCCAAGGGCCTGCGGGTTCTTGGCGGGTGCTTTCAAACCGCTGCCGAACGCCGGCGGCAAAAGCCATCAGGGAACGAGGAACCAAGAGCATGGGCGAGCAAACCATACGGGAAGTCATGTCGAGCGTGCCGCCGTTTTTCACGAGGGTGCCCCAGGAGCATCGGTACTCGATCGACCCGCTGACCACGATGCAGGTCAACGTTGGCTACCGCTGCAACCTGTCCTGCAGGCACTGCCATCTGCAGTGCGGTCCGGAGCGCAACGAGGAAATGAGCCGCGAGGTCATGCAGGCGTGCCTGGACGCGTTCGACGTGGGCGGCTTTAGCTCGGTGGACATCACCGGCGGGTCGCCCGAAATGCATCCCGACCTCGAATGGTTCCTGCGCCAATGGAGCGCACGCGGCGTGCCCGCGATCGTGCGCACGAACCTGTGCATCCTCACCGACCCCGACTACGCCCATTTCGTCGACGTGTACGAGGCGCTGGACGCGCACCTGTTCGCGTCCCTGCCGTTCTACAGCGCGGCCAATGTGGAGAAGATCCGCGGCAAGGGCGTCTTCGAGGCGTCCATCGAAGCCTTGCGCGCCCTGAACGCGGTGGGCTACGGCGACCACGACGGCCAGGGGGACACGCATGCCATCACGCTCGTGTTCAACCCATCGTCGGCGGCCCTGCCCCCCTCGCAAGCGGCGCTGGAAAACGAATACCGCCGCAAGCTGCTCGCCGAGCACGACGCGCACTTCTCGAACCTGGTGGCCATCACCAACAACCCGTCGGGCCGCTTCGCCGAAGCGCTGCACCGCAAGAACAACCTGGGGACGTACTTGGCGCGCCTGGTGAGCGCCTTCAATCCCGACACCACCGAAGGCATCATGTGCCGCAGCCAGATCAGCGTGGACTGGCAGGGCAGGGTCTACGACTGCGACTTCAACCAGGCGATCGGCGTGCCCATCGCCCGGCGCAAGGACATCTTCGACTTCGCGCGCGTGCGGCAGGGGGAGCGCCGCATCGCCTTCGGCAACCATTGCTACGGGTGCACGGCCGGTGCGGGAAGCAGTTGATGCGGAGAGACGGCCTAGGGTAGGCTGTTCGGTACAATCGAAGAAACTCGATGCGTGGCGGCGGCCTGGTTGCCCAGGTCGGCACACAGGCGGCAGGAGGAATCCCACATGAAGGTCTTGATGCTCAACGGAAGCCCGCGCCCGGACAGCAACACCGGGCTGGCATTCGCCGAGATGGAGCAGGTGTTCGCCCAGGCGGGCATCGACTGCGACGTGCGCCAGGTGGGCCAGCTCGACATCCGCGGGTGCATCGCCTGCGAGAGCTGCCGTACGGCGGGCAGGTGCACCTTCGACGACATCGTCAACGAGCTCGCGCCGGCCTTCGAGGAGGCCGACGGCCTGGTGGTGGGCGCGCCGGTGTACTTCGGCAGCGCGAACGCCACGCTGGTGGCCCTGCTCGACCGCCTGTTCTACAGCACGCTGTTCGACAAGACGATGAAGGTGGGTGCGGCGGTGTGCACGGCCCGGCGCGGAGGCACCACGGCCACCTTCGACGAGTTGAACAAGTACTTCACGATCACGGGCATGGCGGTTGCCGGCGGCCAGTACTGGAACGCCCTGCACGGCAGGCAGGCCGGCGAGGGCAAGCAGGATGCCGAGGGCCTGCAGCAGATGCGCGTGGTGGCCCGCAACATGGTCTTTCTGATGAAGAGCATCGAGTTGGGCAAGCGGGAGTTCGGCCTGCCCGAAACCGAAGAGCGCATCCGCACCAACTTCATCCGCGCGTGAGCCGGGCGACAGGCGGGCAGTCTTGGCAGCGCGTTGTCGTCATGTTTCGTGACGCTTTCGTAAAGATGGAAGCGCCGAAAAGAGCGTAGAGCGTAGAACACATGAAAGACTCGAACGAGGCAGTCAAGGAAACGTGCAAGCGAGGAAGGGAACACCATGTGCTTTAGGCCGAACGAGCTCCATAGGTCAACAGATGACTTGCAGCAGAGTGTATGACCTCCTTGCGGTATGCCGGTTGTGGCAGAGCCTGGAACATCATCTGGCGAGTGCCCCTATTGCCATGACTACATCCCCGAGCAACCAAACCCCATGACGGGCGTCGATCCCGCCTCAGACGCAAGGACCCTGTAAGGGACAAGCCCCCTTGGGCTCACGCGGCCCAGGCCCCTGTGCTATTCGACGATTTCGCTGACGGCAGCCGCGCCGATGATCAGCGCGGCGCCAATCCAGCCTGCAGCCGCCAGCGGCTCGCCCAGGATGAACGCAGATACCAGCACCGACACCGCGGGCTCGATGTAGCCAAGCACGGCGATGGATTGCGCGCTCAGCTTGCCCAGCGCGCCGAAGTACAAACAGTACGCGAACCCCGTGTGCACGATGCCCAGCATCAATACCAGGACAACGGAAAGCGCGTCGGGGGCAAGCGTTTGACCCCATGAGCCCACGGCCACGAACGGCAAGGCTGCCAGGGTGGCGAAGGCAAGCTGCACCGAAGCCTTTTCGTACACCGGCACGTCGCCCATCTTCTTGTTGCACACCACCATCATCGTGAAGCCCAGCGCTGCGGCCAGGGCAAGCCCCACGCCTTCGGCGGTCACGCCCTGCGCGCCACCGGTGAGCACGCCCGACACCAGCACCATGCCCAGCACGGCCACGGCAGCGCATAGCACCTTTTTCGTGCTGCGCTTTTCGCCTAAGACGAACGGGGCGATGACAATCAGGATCACCGGCGCCATGTAGTTGCACAGGCTTGCCACCGCCACAGTGGTGGCGCGGTAGGCGGCGAACAGCAGCACCCAGTTCAGCCCCAGGCTTATGCCGGAAAGGGCAAGCCACCCCAGGTTCGCCTTGGCAGCAGCGGCGTCGAAACTGCGCTTCGCCATCAGCGTGAACAGCAAGATGAATGCAGTGCCCAGCGCACCGCGGCACAGCACCACCACTTCGGTGGGCAGGTTCACGTAGGCAAGCACCCACCCGATCGTGCCGTAGATGCACAATGCCGAAACATACGATGCTGTTGCCCTGCGCTTATCCATAGGCGCCCCATCATAGCACCCAACATCTGTTCCGCCGTTTTGACAAACGGCGGCACGCCCGCCGCTGCGGCGCACCCAGCCACCCGCTCCTGTTGCCCCTTGAGCGTTGGGATGGGAAATCTGAGGTAAAAACCGCGAAACTGGCAAGAAATCGAGTTTTTGTCATTCCCGCACGTGCTGCAGGGCATGAGAAGTGACGCATAGTATGCAACGTGACGCAATATGTGTCTAATAAGCTACAATTAGGCCTCTCAGCCCATGCTCTCGAATCCCAAACTCGTTTTCTTGCCACGAATCGCGAAATCTTTCAAGAATTCTGCGGTGGCGCCTGTTGGGGTGGTGACAGGCGAGTCCTGCGGGTGGCGATCAAGCCACGTCCTGGGATTTCGATGGCGCCCGGGCTGCACGGACAATCGCCGAAACCTCCGCACAATTCGGTGGACAAAGCTTTTAGCATGCGATACTGTCTCTGCTGTAAAAGAAGAACGCTGCCATTCTGCATCAGGCGCCGAAGCTCTTTTGCGTTCTTGACTTGTCTCAAGGTTTTCTGCGCGGTCTGCCATGGGCCATATTGAATGTTTGAACCAGGAATGGGACGGGTTGAGTGCGCAAGCTCATCTGGAATAACATTGCACGCAGGCGGGGCCAGGCCCTGCTGACGATTGCCATTACTGCGCTTACCGTGTTTGCCTTTGTGCTCGTATTGGGCATCTTCCTGACCATGAGCCAGGGCCTTGCACAGTCGAAAGAGCGTCTGGGTGCCGACGCCGTCGTCCTGCCACGTCTGGCCGACACAAGCGCCTACGAGTTGCTGTTCACGGCGCAGCCCGAGAACATCTACATGGCAGAAAGCGTGCTCGAGCAGGTGCGGTGCATTCCCGGCGTGCAGCAGGCATCCCCGCAGTTCTATTCGCAAACGCTTGGGGGCGATTGCTGCAGCGTGGGTGGAAACATGCGAATCGTCGGCTTCGACCCCGACACCGATTTCATCCTCAAGCCCTATTTCAGCGCGCAAGCGTACGACACGCTGGGCGACGACCAGGTGGTGTTCGGCGGCTCGACCTCCGAGCTCATGGGCACGAGCATCACCATTCTCGACGAGCAGTTCGACATCGTCGGCACGCTGTATCCCACAGGCACGGGCATGGACAACACCATCTTCATGAACATCGACAAGGCGCGCCAGATAACTGGTGATTCGGAATACGCCGATTTCCCCGAAGACCTCGACCCGTTCGAGGTCGTCTCGGTAATCATGGTCAGGCTCGAGGAAGGTGCCGACCCCGTCGAGTTTAGGGATGCAATCAACCTCGATTACCAGATTCCCGCGAAATGCCTGCTGGTGGGCTCGACCATTTCGGCGTTGCAAAACCAGCTGGGCTCCACGGTCAAGGTGCTGTTTGCCCTCTGGATTGCCTCGCTGCTCGTAGCGGTTCTTGCCCTGCTTGGCCGGTTCAACGCGCTTGCCAAGGACCGCAAGAAGGAAGTGGGCCTTATGCGCGCCATCGGCATCCAGCGCTCGCAGGTGTTCGCCTCGATCGTCGGCGAGGCCGAAGTCATGGCCCTGATCGGCGGCGCTGTGGGCACGGCGGCGGCACTTCCGTGTATGGCGCCGGTTCTGGGTGCCATCCAGGAGGCTTTCAACCTGCCTCCTTCGCTCCAAGACGTTCAAACCATCGCGCTGTGTGGCGCAGCCGGTGTGGCCCTTGCGCTGCTGCTGGGTGCGGTTGCCTCGTTCTATCCCGCATACAAATGCGCGTCGATGGATCCGCAAACTGCCATTGCCCAAGGAGAGTTGAATTAGTGGAAATCTGCCGGCTCGAGCATATCCGCAAAACTTATGACACGGGCGAAACCGTGGAGCCGCTTTCTGATGTCTCGCTGTCCGTGAACAGTGGCGATTTCATCGCCATCGAAGGGCCGTCCGGCATGGGCAAGAGCACTCTGCTGTTCGTTATGGGCACTCTGTTGTCCTACGACGGGGGCACGTTATCGATTTGCGGTCAGGACGTGGCAGCACTTGGCGAGAAGGAAAAGACCAACCTGCGCAGCAAGACGATAGGGTACATGTTTCAGGACGCTACGCTCATCCAGGCGCTTTCGGTCTATGACAACCTGCTGTTTGCCCAGACGGTTGGCGGCAGGCTTCCGGCCGACCCCGCGCGCATCCAGGAACTTGTCGAGCGGATGGGCCTGCCCGAGCGCCGCGACTTCTTCCCGCACCAGCTTTCTGGCGGGCAGCGCCGTCGCGTCATGGCGGCACGCGCGCTAATACACAATCCGAAGCTCGTGCTTGTCGATGAGCCCACCAACGACCTCAACGAAGAATGGAGCCAGGAAGTTGTGGCCATGCTGAATGACGCCGCACATGCGGGTGCGGGCGTGGTGATGGTCACCCACAACAACGATCATTCCCAGTCGGCGAGCAAGCGTTATCGACTCGAACGGGGAGTGCTCGAGGCAATGGCGTGACACGGGGCAGCTCAAGAGAGTCACCGTGAAGGCGACACGGGGTGCACCGCGTTAAGTAACGAGTCAAGCTAGGAGAAAGGACGACCACGATGCCGAAGATTCTGGCAGCCGTGCAGGCTGCTCTGGCCCTGATTACCATTGGGGCCGTAACCACGTTCGCGCCCCCATGTCAGAAGCTTTTGACGTTGGACAACGGCAACCAGATTCCCATGAAATGTCATTGGGCGGGCCAAGCAGCGATTCTGGTTGCGGCGCTGATTATTGTGCTTGCTGTTGTTGCCATCCTTGCTGGCAAAGAGCACAAGAAGGTGCAAATCGGCATTATCGCCGCAGGCATCGGACTTATCCTCGTGTTCGGGCCACTCATCGGCGTGTGCATGAATTCCGAGATGATGTGCCATACCACAGCTTTGTGGGGGCGCGTGCTTGGCGGCGCCATCATCGTATGTGGCATCATCGACCTTTTCGCTGGCAGGGAAGGCCAAATTCCCAGCTAGTGCAAATCGCCTTACTATGCATCGATAGGGGCTTGGAGCATGCCGAGCCCCTATTGCTTTTTCGGCGCAGGCGCATGCTCTTGAGGCATCGGTTGAGGATGCGGTAAGTGCAACAAAAATCAATGATTAGTAAATAAGGTCATTTCCTCTTGTATTATTCCGCAGCTGGACTATAATGCCGCATACGTTGGTATTCTGCCTTGGCCAACGGTCTCTTCTGCAAGCCGCATCAACCGGTGCGGGTTCTTGCGCATTCTCTTCTGTATTGTGCTCGGGGCGTATTGCCTTCATGCGCTGTAGGCAACACGTGCCGCAGGCACGCCTTTGGGTATCCGAATTGGGAGTAGGGTGCCCTGACGTCCGAGGAGGGACGAGATGAAAAAACTGGGAATTCTTGTAATGGCCATGGTGCTTTCTTTGGGCATCCTGGCCGGTTGCGGTGGCACGGGTGGCTCCAGCAGCTCTTCCGCGTCCGCCAGCGCCTCTGCTTCCGCGTCTGCTTCAGCTTCTGCCTCTGCAAGCAAGTCGTCCGCAAGCGCTTCCATCGAAACGGGCACGGCTCAGAACTACATCGCCATCGACGACGCCGAAAAGCTCATCGGCGATTCGAAGACCGTCTTCGTCGACCTGCGCAAGGCCGACGACTACAAGGCCGGTCACATCGAGGGCGCCATTTCTGCTCCGATGGATGCCGCGGTTGACGGCAACGACTACGACTCCGCCACCAAGACCATGAAGGACGCCCTGGGCTCCGACCTGGATTCCAAGGACCTCGTGCTCGTGTGCTACAAGGGCAAGAAGTACGCCCAGGCCGGCACCGACGTGCTCAACGCCATGGGCGCCGACATGACCAAGGTGAAGACCCTGGAAGGCGGCATGGAGGCCTGGACCAACGCCAGCAAGCCGCTCGAGGGCGCTTCTGCCTCGGGCTCTACCGAAGATCCCACGCCCGACAACCCGATCGTGGTTGACAAGGCCAAGGGCGAGATCCGCTACATGGGCTTCGTCGACGGCGTGTACTTCACCGAGGGCACCCGCCATGCGGTCGTCTACGAAGGCGGCAGCAATGGCCACAAGACCATCATCACCGGCTACGGCGATGAAAAGGAGTTCTACCAGGCTTGCGTCGATCTGGGCTGGGTGCCGGGCAACAACCTGACGCTCGAGAACCAGAAGGGCACCATGGGCGGCCAGAACCCGGACAACGCCAAGACCATCGAAGGCGAAGCTCTTGACGTGACCATCCGCTGGGACGGCCAGGACCAGGAAATCCCGATGTGGGATTGCATCGAGGCCACCAATGGCGACCAGCGTCCGGCCGAGTGGCGCTTCGGCGGCAACCTTGAGCGCGCCCAGGAGAAGAACACCGGCTGCGTCCTGTGCATCGACTCCTGCGCAGTGGGCATCGTGTCCAACGCCGCATGGCCTTCGGGCACCACTGACGCCGACCAGGTCACCTACTTCCATGGCAAGGAAGACGTGCTCCCGGCCGACGGCACCAACGTCATCGTCACCTTCCGCAAGGCCGCTTAAGGGCGCCTTGAATCCTCCCCTCTCTAGGGTGCTCCTGCTCGTGTTCTTTTGGGCAGGAGCACCCACCCTGCAAGGCAAATTGATAGGATTGCTGCATATATGAGAACCGTTGTGAAATACGTTTCGTTTGTGTTCAATGCCCTGTGCTGGGCGTTGATGGCAAGCGTTGTCCTGTACAGCAACACCAAGCTGCAGATGATGCTCAACACAGGTTGGGTGTTCTGGGGCGTTCTGGTCCTGGGAACCATCCTGCTGTGCATCTTCATGCGCAAGGACCCCTACGGCATCGGTCTGCGCGGCTCGTTCGTCAGCTTGTCGGCGATGATCCTGACCGGCCTGGTCTACATGGGTCCCACCAAGAGCTGGCTGGTGCGCCCCGCCCAGATCATCCGCGAGGGCCTGGGCCAGTGGTGGCCGTTCGGCATCGTGAACACGGTGCTCGTCGTGGTGCTCGTGGGCCTGTTCGCGCTCATCGTGTTCCGCCACTTCACCGACCCGAAGCCGTTGAAGGAAAGCGACGACCCCGACCAGGCGAAGGTCGACCGCACGGCCCGCATCGCGCGCTGGATCGCCTACGGCGTCCTATCCCTGGTCCTGATCGTCTGCTCGTGCGTGCCTTCGATCCGCGAGCAGATGGGGCAGATCTTCGCGATGCTGTCCTCGGGCGACATCGATGCGGTGGTCGAGTACCTGCGCGGCTACGGTCCGCAGGCAGCTGCCGTGTCCGGCGCGCTGATGGTGCTGCAGAGCCTCGCGGCGCCCATCCCGGCGTTCATCATCACGCTGTCCAACGCCGTGGTCTTCGGCTGGTGGCAGGGCGCCATCCTGTCGTGGTCCTCGGCCATGGTCGGCGCGGCGCTGTGCTTCTTCATCGCCCGCATCCTGGGCCGTGACGCGGTGGCGCACTTCGTCACCAGCGGTGCGCTGAAAACGGTCGACAAGTTCTTCGATAAGTTCGGCACGCACGCCATCCTCATCTGCCGCCTGCTGCCGTTCATGTCGTTCGACTACGTCAGCTACGCGGCAGGTCTGACCAGCATGCGCTTCTGGCCGTTCTTCATTGCCACGGGCATCGGCCAGCTGCCGGCCACCCTCGTGTACTCGTACGTGGGAGGCACGCTCACCGGCGGCGCGAAGACCCTGTTCATGGGATTGCTCATCGCGTTCTCGGTGGCCATTCTGGTGTTCATCGTCTACTCGATCTTCAAGTCCCGCAACAAGGACCTGATGGAAGAGGAGCCCAACGACGGCGCCGTCGAAACCGCCGCCCATGCAAAGCATGCGGCCGTGGGTGACGCCACTGCCGAATAACCGTGTCGCACATGCGTTGAATGTCTGAAGGCGCGCCTCGCACCCGGGGCGCGCTGGCATACTAGGATGGAAGGAGGTTGGCCCGATGAAGAACGCGAAAGTCTGGGTGTTCGTCGCCCTGGTCGTGGCGGTTCTGGTGGCCAACCATTTCTTCGGCTGGTCCGACTGGATCGCCAGCGGCCAGCTGCAGCGCACGCTCCAGGACACGATTTCGCAGAACTACGCGCTCGCCTGCGTGCTCTACCTGGCGGTCTCCATCGTGGGCAGCGTGGTGCTGGCCCTGCCCGGCGTGCTGTTTGCGCTGGCTGCGGGAGCCATCTTCGGGCCGGTCGTGGGCACGCTGCTGTGCTGGCTGTCGATGTCGATCGGCGCATGCGGCGCGTTCATCGCCGGACGCTACTTCCTGAAAGACGCGCTCAAGCCCAAGCTGGAAAAGAACAAGACCCTGAACAAGTTCCTGTTCGAGGGCGCCGACCGCTCCGACGTGTTCCTGCTGGCGGTCACGCGCTTGGTGCCGCTGTTCCCCTTCAACCTGCAGAACTTCGCCTATGGCGTGACCGACATCCACTTCGTCCCGTATGCGCTCTATTCGACCCTGTTCATCCTGCCAGGGACGGCCGCGTACACCATTGGTGCTGCGGGCATCATCGACGGCGAGAACCGCGTCCTGCTCATCGCGATCGCGGTGGCGCTGTTCGCCGTTTCGTTCGCGCTGGCGTGGTACCTCAAGAGGAAGGCGGACCTGTCGTGAGCATGGCCAAGATCATGAGCGTGGGCGAGAAGTCCCACTACCCGTTCAAGTCGTACCCGACCGAGCCGTGCAAGACCCTGCTGTTTCCCGGCTGCTCGTTCCCGTCGCAGTTCCCGCGCACGATGGATGCGCTTTCCGAACTGTGCCGCAACGCCGGCATGGGCGTGGCGTACGACTGCTGCGGCGACCCGTTGGAAGGCTTCGGCAGGCACAAGCGGGCCGGGCGCGTGATCGAGAACCTGAACCGGCGGTTTGCGAAGCTGGGCGTGAAGCGGGTGGTGACTGTGTGCCCCAACTGCCTGCGCTACCTGTCGGGCAGGATCGACTGCGAGCTGGTCAGCATCTTCGACGTCTTCGCGGAGCTGGGCGTGGAATGTGCGGGGCAGTTCGGCGAAGGCAGCCTGTTCGTGCCCTGCCCCGACAAGAAGACGCATGTGCTCGAGCAGAAGCTGCGCGACCTGTACGGCTTGTCGGACGTGCGCACCATGGAAGGCGTGGCGTGCTGTGGGCTGCGGCCCGACCTTGCCGACCGCGGCCCGGAATACGTGGCGAAGCTGAGCAACCTGATCATCGACAAGGCGGAGGGAAAGCCCCTCTACACCTACTGCGCATCGTGTTTGGGGCAGTTCTCGCGCCAGGGCTGCCAGGCATGCACGCATGTGATCTCGGTCGTGCTCGGCGTTTCGGAAACCCCCGATGCGGCCCATGCGATCGCCAACCGCGCCAAGCGCAAGTTCGACCGCAACACCAACCCCTGCCGACGCGACGGAGTGCAGGCATGAGGCTTTCCGTCATCACGCCCGTCTACAACGAGGAGCAGGCGCTTCCCGCCTACCTGGATGCGGCTGCTGGCTGGGATTGCGTGAGCGAGCTTCTGTTCGTGGACGGCGGCAGCACCGATGCCACGCTGGACATGCTCGACGGGCTCGACGTGCTGCACAGCGAAAAGGGACGCGGGCCGCAATGCCGGTTGGGCGCCCAGCAGGCCACCGGCGACGCGTTCGTGTTCGTCCATGGCGACTCGGTGGTGCCTCCCGAATCGATGCGGGCCATCCACCGGGCCCTGGAAGATGGCGTGCGCTGGGGATGCCTGTCGCTGCGCTTCACGAAGAACACGCCCGACCGCATCGTGGGATGGTGGACCGCCAACGCGCGCGTGCGCTTCAGCGGCGTGCCTTTCGGCGACCAGACCATCTTCCTCACGCGCGAGATCTACGAGGCAGTGGGCGGCATGCCCGCCCTGCCCATCATGGAAGACTACGAGCTGTCCCGGCGGCTCAAGACGATATGCCCGCCCAAGCAGTTGCGGCAGAAGGTCTACACCTCTCCGCGGCGCTTCGAATCGGGCGGCAACATCCGCACGATGGTGCAGATGCGCCACTTGCGCCATCTGTACCGCACCGGCACGCCCATCGACGAGATCGCGCGCCGGTACGGCGAAGGAAGGCATGAACATGGAAGAAGCTAACACCGCAGGATGCACCATCATCCTGTTCACGCGCATCCCCGTTCCCGGCAGGGTCAAGACGCGCCTGCATCCCATTCTGTCGCCCGAGGAATGCGCCGTCTTGCAGGAGGCCCTGATCCTCGATCAGGCCGAAAAGCTGGCGACGCTGGGCAACCCGCTGGTCTTAAGCTATTCGGACGAGTGGTCCAGCATCGACGACGGCGAGCAGGTGCGCGATGCGTTCGTCGAGCGGGTCCGTGCCGTCAGCGCCGGTGCCGCGTCGTTCCAGGCCGTCCCCCAGCGGGGCAGTTCGCTGGGCGACCGCATGGCGAGCGCGCTGCAGGACGCCTTCGAGCTGGGAGCTCGGGGCTGCCTGCTCATGGGCAGCGACCTGCCCGACATCATGCGCACCGACATCCAGGTGGCCGAGCGGGCGCTCACGTACTCCGATGTGGTGCTGGGGCCCACGGCAGACGGCGGGTACTGGCTCATCGGCATGCGCGAGCCGTTCCCGCAGATCTTCGAGGGCAAGCACTACGGAACCGGCACCGTGCTCACCGAGGCGGTGGCCGCATCCCGGGAGATGGGGCGCACGGTCGCCCTGTCGCGCGAGACCTTCGACATCGACGTGCCGCAGGATTACTTCCAGCTGTGCAACCAGGTGAACATGGGCGACTTCCGCCTGGGCCCGCGCACCGTCGACGCCGTGCGCAACCAGATGGGCGTCTCCGCCGCCAACGGCTCTTAGTCCGCCGTTCCGACGACCGCGGCAGATCGGGTGCCAGGGGAAGTCTCGCCGACCCTTCGACTGCATGCACGTCTCAGCTACCCTGCGGAACCTGTTGGGTGGCTGCCGTTGCTGGCCCATCAGCCTGCGGAGCGGCTTCGCTTCGCTGGCCTCGCCACTGTCTGGCGGTACCTGCAAGGTTGGAGATGGAAAACGACAGGTCACTTGTCATCCGACGGGCAGGTACTTGGTCGCGCGGCCCGAGCCCACTTTCTCGAGCTCGCCTTGCTTGACCATCTCGCCGAGCACGGCTTCCACCGTCGCCTCGCTCACGTTGCCCAGCTTCTCCAGAATCTCGCGCTTGCCGATAGGCCGGGTGGCTTGCGCCGCAAGCAGGCGCACGTGCTCGGCCTTGCTGTTGCCGGCGCGCAGCTCCAGGTCCACGGCGGCGAACAGTTCCTGGTGGGCCAGGTGCAGCATCTCGAACCAGTACTGCGCGTACGGCGCGTAGTCGTTGGCGCACGTGTCCCAGCCATCCACGCAGGCGTTCAGCGCGTCGTAGTAGGCCATGCCCGATTCCTCGATGCGCTTGTCCACGCTTAGGTAGCGCCCGATGTGCATGCCCGCCTTTTCCAGCATCAGGTCGGCGAACAGCCGGGCCACCCGCCCGTTGCCCTCGTCGAAGGGACGGATGCACAGGAAGTCGATGGTGAACATGGCAGCCAGAGCCAGCGGGTTGCCGCTGTCTGCGTCGAACGACTCGGCCAGGCTGTCGCACGCACCGCCCAGCACCAGCGGCGTCTCGAAGGCGGTGATGGGGCTGACCGGCATGGCTTGGGGATGCCCGTCGACTTGCACGTACAGGTAGTCCTTCTTGCGGTAGCGGCTCTTCCGCCCCAGGTTGCGGTAGCCGAACAGCGTCTCGTAAAGCTTCAGGATGCTGGCGGTGGAAAGGTCCAGGGCATCGCCTTCTTCGCGAATCAGGCGCAGCGCCTGCGCGTAGCCTGCCACCTGGCCTTCCAGCTCGTCGTGGTAGGGCTGTTCTGCCGCCGCTTCGGGGGAGTCGTCCGCGACGGGATCCTGCAGCGCGGTTTGGACCAGCTCGTGGATGCGCGCGCTGTCCACGTACAGCCCCTCGATGCGCGTCGACGCCTCGGTGCTGTCCGCCAACGTGCGTGCCTGCCGTGCGTCGAGCAGCTCGGGATGCAGCTGTTCGAGCGCTTCGAGCCTGCCCTTGTCCTCGTGCAGGCGCATCAGGGCGTCGCCCACCTTGCCTTCCAAGAGCGCATGGGGCAGATGCTGGTAATCGAACTTTCTCATGGCGCCTCGCTCACGTGTGCTGGGTTGCCCCAGGGGAATCGCAGTCTCCGGCAATTAGGCAGAAAACATTTCTCTTTCTGCCTAATCTACACCAAATCCTAGGGGCAAGCACCCGAATAGTTGAAAAAACGCCGATGCTTTCTGCCTAATCAACGGCGAACGTGCTTGAATAGCATCAGGAGAAGGATTGGACAAGGTTTCCGGAGCCACATCGGGGCGCCGCCTTGCCCAATCGAGAAGCAGAAACAAGAAGGAGGCGGTTCTATGGCTTTGCAGCTCGTCGTAGACCCCAAGAAGTGCGTCGCATGCCGCACCTGCGAGTTGGTCTGCTCGTTCAAGCACAACGAGGAATTCAACCCGCGGCTGAGCAACGTCAGCGTGTTCCACTACGAAGAAGCCGCGATCACGGTTCCCATCATGTGCATGCAGTGCGACGAAGCGTCCTGCGCGGCAATCTGCCCCACAGGCGCGCTTTCCCGCGACGCCGACGGCGTCATCTCGCACAACGCCGACAAGTGCATCGTCTGCAAGATGTGCGTGAGCGCCTGCCCTCTGGGCAACGTGTCCTATTCGCCTGCCAAGCGCAAGATCTTCAAGTGCGACCTGTGCGGTGGCGACCCGTGGTGCGCCAAGCACTGCCCGACGGGCGCCATTTCGGCCGTGGATCCCACGGAAGCACCCGACAAGAAGAAGCTTGCCGCCGACAAACTCAAGGCAGCAACCGAGGAGGTGTGTGCATAATGGCTGGAAAAGGCTGGATTGGTACCATCCTTCGCGTGAACCTGACCGAAGGCACCATCAAAAAAGAACCCCTGAACATGCAGGACGCCAACGATTTCGTAGGCGCTCGCGGCTTGGGCACCAAGTATTACTGCAACGAGGTTGACCCCAAGGTCGATCCGCTGTCTGCTGAAAACAAGCTCATCTTCATGACTGGCCCACTCACCGGCACCGCAGCGTGCTCGGCAGGTCGCTATGAGGTGGTTTCGAAGTCGCCGCTCACCGGCATCATCGGTGCAGCAAACTCGGGCGGTCACTTCGGCCCCGAGTTGAAGTACGCCGGTTACGATGGCATCATCTTCGAAGGCAAGGCTGAAAAGCCGGTTATCTTGCACATCGAAGACGACCTGGTGGAACTGCTTGATGCGGAAGACCTGTGGGGCCAGGGCGTGCATGAGGTAACCGACGCACTCGAAGAGCGCTTCGGCAAGGTGCGCGTGTCCACCATTGGCACGCCGGGCGAGCGCGGCATGCTCTTCGCGGGCGTGATCAACGACAAGAACCGTGCAGCAGGCCGTGGCGGCATGGGCGCGGTCATGGGCTCAAAGAACCTGAAGGCTGTGGTGGTGCGTGGTACGGGCGGCGTTTCAGTTGCCAACCCCGAAGCTTTCATGGACGAAGTAACCAAGGCTCGCACGATGCTGCGCGAGCATCCGGTTACTGGTACCGGCCTGGGTGCGCTGGGCACCGAAATTCTGGTGAACATCGTCAACGAAGTGGGCGGCCTGCCGCTGCGTAACGGTCGCGATGGTTCGTATTGGGAAGATGCTGACGATACGTCGGGCGAACGCTTGGTGCAAGATCACCTGATCAAGAACCAGGGCTGCTTCGGCTGCACTATCGCCTGCGGGCGCGTTACCAAGGTTGAAGGCCGCGGCGATTTCGACGGCTTCGGCGAAGGTCCCGAATACGAAGCAGGCTGGAGCTACGGCGCTGCGTGCGGCGTGAACGACCTGGCCGCCATCGTGAAGGCAAACTTCATCTGCAACGAGCAGGGCATGGACCCGATCACCCTGGGTTCCACCGTGGCCTGCGCCATGGAGCTTTACGAAATGGGCGCCATCCCTGAAGAAGACATCGGGTTCCCGCTGCGCTTTGGCGATGCGGAAGCCATGGTGAAGCTTACTCAAATGTGCGCCGATGGCGAAGGCTTTGGCAACATCATCGGTCTGGGCAGCTATCGCTTGGCGGAAAAGTACGGCCATCCCGAGCTGTCGATGTCGGTGAAGAAGCAGGA
>CACXFZ010000187.1 GCA_902767025.1 uncultured Coriobacteriaceae bacterium | reverse complement strand
TCGAACCCGCGTTGTAAGCTTGGGAAGCTCAAGTTCTACCATTGAACCACGCCCGCGTGGCTGTTCATGGTAACACAGTTACGGATGCTCGGCGCGAGCGTGCGCTACTATCGGGCCAGCACACACGAGAAACCCAGACGGAGGAGGCGACGATGGCAGAGTTCCAACCCTTCCTGTATGCACGCACGCTAGATGACGATTTGCTCCAGGCCGACTTCGGCAGCGGACCCGACGACAAGACCTACATGCTGGGCAATGCCGCGTTCTACCGCAGGATATCCCTGCACCTGCCGCTGTGGCGCTACATTCCCTACGACGCCATCGTGTCGGCAGAGGCCAAGGTCCACGAATTCACGGTCGGCGGTTGAGGCGGCTCCACCTGCACGATGCGACCGTGTGTCGCCCTTCAAACCATAGACCCCAACGTCGACCCCTTCTTCGTGATCACCGCCGACGAGGCCGAGGCCCAGCAGCTGGCCCAGCAGATCCAGGAGCGCATGGCCGCCTCCCAAGTGGCCTAGCCGCGCCGCCCGGCCGCAGCCCAGCCCGCTCGCCCGGGCGAGCCGCAGCTCTGCCCGGCGTACCCCAGCCCGGCCGCCGACGCGCCGCAGCCCGTCCGACCAGAACTCTTGGCTAAAAACAGGAAAGTTGGCAAGAAAACGAGTTTTTGTCATCCAGGGTCATGCCGATAGGTGGTCATTTGAATACAATAGTACACACTTATAAGCAAGATGCATACTATACGTAACTTCTAGACCCTTTTGCCGCCAATGGGAATGACAAAAACTCGTTTTCTTGCCACGAAACTCGAAATCAGCCAAGAATTCTTCCGCGGCGTGGGCGGCACCCCCTCTGCAGTCCTGTAAGCTAGTGCCCATGCGACGCGACTGCTTCATATTCGACTTGGACGGAACGGTCCTGGACACGCTGCCCGATCTGGTGGTGCTCACAAACACCGTGCTCGAAGAGTTCGGCATGCCCGCGCACACCACCGACGAGATCTTGAGCTACGTGGGCAACGGCGCCTGCGCCCTGATGTACCAGGCGGTTCCCGCGGACACGCCCTCCGAAACCACCGAGCAGGCGCTCGCCCGCTGGAAGCAGCTCTACCCAGAGCTGGGTCACGCGAAGACGCAGCCCTACGAAGGCGTGGTCGCCCTGCTCGACGACCTGCGCGCGCAGGGAATCGCGTTGGGCGTGCTGTCCAACAAGTTCGACGCTGCCGTCAAAGACGTCATCGAGCACCACTTTCCCGGCGTGTTCGAAGCGGTGCACGGCGAAAGCGAGGGCTATCCCCGCAAGCCCGATCCCACCGGCCTGCTCGCAACCATCGCCGAGCTCGGCTCGCAGCCGGACCGGTGCGTCTATGTGGGCGACTCCCCCGGCGACATGATCGTCGCGCACAATGCGGGCGCATTCGCGCTGGCGGTTGACTGGGGGTACAGGAGCGTCGCCGATTTGCAGGCGGCAGGCTACGACGCGCTGGTGTCGCATCCACGCGAGATCGCCGAAGTCGCCCGGCAACGTGCCCGTTCGTAACAAGACGTCAACGCGAAAGCCCTTTCATCTGGTGAATTGGTGAGAGAAGGCGGCGAGTGTTCCAGCCGTTACGTCAATCGTGATGCGCGATGCTACAATGCTTGGAAGTACGTAAAGGAGCACATGAATGACGTCTAGCCCGAAACAGAATCCGCTGAACAACCTGCCTGAAATCAACCTACCCCTCGAATCGGGGAAGCTTCCCGTCATCGACCTTGAGTCAGTGGCCAACACGCTTGACAGTGCGGATAGCGGAAAGTCTGCCAAGGTCGTCGTGCCCGATCCCGTTACGCGTATCCAGAACCTGCCAACCCTGTCGCTCGAGCCGGAGCCTGCCAAGGCCACCGGGCAGCAGCAAGTGCCCGCGGCAGCTCAGCAGTCGGCCCGCGCGCAGCAGCAGGCGAATGTGCAGCCGAACATGCAGCCCAACGTGCAGCCCGCAACGCGCCTGGAGCCCGCGATGGGCGCCACGCTTCCCGGTGGCGGCTTCGTGCCGATGATGCCGGTGCAGGCAGGCGCCGACGGTGTCGCACGCGACTCGGGCAACTACACCACGGGCAAGAAGAAGGTCAGCAAGCTCAAGATCGCGCTGATCGCCCTGCTCGTTGCGGCCATCGGCTACACCATCGCGTGGTTCGTCAAGGAAAACATGAAGGACAACTGGGACCTGGCCATCAAGGCCGACAGCTCCAGCAACGTCTACGAGGCGCTCACGCCCACCGTTTCGCGCGACCCGTTCTACATGATGCTCATCGGCTCCGACTCGCGCAACGACGGCGAAAACGAGCGTTCCGACACCAACATCGTGGC
>CACXFZ010000186.1 GCA_902767025.1 uncultured Coriobacteriaceae bacterium | reverse complement strand
TTTAAGCGAGGGCAACGAGCTCATTCCCGCATGCCCTGCGGATGAAGGCGGAACGCGAGATGCCCTCCTTTTTGGCCGCCGCATCGATGGCGGCGAGCTCGAAGTCGTAGAACTTGAGCGATGTCGTCCTCATCTTCGCCTCGGGCTTCCCGTCCACAGGGGACAATCAGAGACAATCAACCGTAAGAATTGTCTTATAGTTCGCCGCATGACGTCGGCAAGCGTCTATCCCGACTTTCCCCCTTCCTCTCTCGGTTCCTGCGGCCAACCGTGACCATCATCTGACCATCCGGTCGGCATGGCCGGATGTACCCGCACCGCGTTGGAGCAGGACGTGCACATGGCGCTCTGCGAGGCAGATGCCGCTGCCCTGGACGGCGGCGAATGCGACCTGGGCGGCACGGTTGCCGCGATCGATTCATCGCGCACCCCCGAGTGGCGGCTAAAGGCGCGGGTGCTCCAAGTATGGGGAGCGCACTGGCTTTTCCGTGCTAGACTACGACCCAGTGCATACGCGTCTCCCCGGGGACGCGCTGGTAAGCATCGGACCTGCGCCTGTAGGGTCGCTCGTTGAGCGGGGGGCACGGGCGCCCGGTGCTTTTTTCATATGGTGAGGCCCCGCCCGGGCGGCGGGCTGGAATGATTAGAGGCGACATGAAGAGGATGGACTTTCGCAGCGACACCGTGACGTACCCCACGCCCGAAATGCGCGAGGCGATTGCGGCGGCCGAGGTGGGCGACGACGTCTACCAGGACGACCCGACGACCAACCGGCTCGAGGAGCTGGCGGCGGCATCCTTCCCAGGACGATGCGGCAGCCATGCCAGGGTACTTGATGGCAGCAACATAGCCATGGTTATCACTCGGCCGCCTATGATGCGGTTCGTTATCCCCTTGTGTTGGACGATGTCCCATTGAATCGTCCGATTGGACCTATTCAACTATGGCGTAAAAGCAGTAAGCCTCGCTACCCCTAAACTCCAGCTCTCCGGCATCCACAAGCTTTCTCAGCTGGCGATACGCCGGCTTGCGTTCCAGGTGCAAAAGGCCCATCACGTCTCTGTTCGCAACCCTTCCGCCTGATTGTCTTGCAGGCTTCATGATGAACTCGAGATAGCACACCTTGTCGATGTCCGACTGGCGGACGAAGTCAACGTTTTTGCCTGCGGCGTTGTAGGCCTTCGCACTCAACATGTACGTCCTCGCGGTCGAGCTTCCGTGTGCTTCCACGAGCCCCGGCCTCGACAAGAGACTCCATGGTGGCCCGGATGGTTGCGTCGTGTAGTGCAACTGAGACGAGAGATAGGAAATGGTAAGCCCACGCTGTTTCTTCAGCGCGTCGAGTACCGGCAGGCTGAAACTGTCGAGTGCGCCTTTGTGGTTACGTGCCAAGTCGCGGGTGCTGTTGCGATCGGGGATTTCCTTCTGGACAGCATCGCGCTACCTGTTTGTGATCACGGTCGACGCTAGGTGCCAGAAGCGCGAAAACCCGAAGAAGCGCAAGCCCGGTCAGCTCATAGCACGCCTTCGCCTTCTCGCGAAGCTCGGGGCTAAGATCCAGCTTGTCGATGTTCATGGTCTTTCCTCTCGGCTGCTTGAAGCGTTCCAGTTGCGCCGGCTATCCGCTGGCAGCGTTGCCGTCCGGCCCTGCAACCGAGCTGAACCAACTAGTATCTTGTACGCAGCGAAGGCCTTTTTGGGACGCCGCATTCCCTGATGCGTATAACTGATTAACTGATGCGTGCGTAGGACGCAGATTGCGGGTTAGCACGCTCGCGATAAGCGGCATGCATTATTTGCTCTACTGAAATTGGTATGCGACAACAGGTCAATCAATGAGGACAAGATGAAGTACAAAGATCTGACAGAGGAGCATAAGAGCAAGATTGCCGACGCGAAGAGTCCCGAGGAAATCCTCGAGATGGCCAAGGCGGAGGGTTTCGAACTAACAGACGAGGAGATCGAGGGCATCGCCGCCGGCAACTTCTGGATCGATGAGTACTATTGCCCCGAGCGCGGGAGCCATGACGTCGGCGTGTTTAAAAACAGCGGCACTGCCAGCTGCTACAGCTGCGGTTACAAGGGAACCTATAATCAGTTCCTTCACTAGACGGCTCCACCGAACCGGAACACAGGGGGCAGTTCCCTGTGTTCCTTGACATCCCGACGAAGAGAGCCCCTTCGCAATGCCGCCCGGGATCCCTGTCTTCCTGCCCCCTGGTGCACGGATGGGCGATTTCGATTCGTGTCTGCTTCGGTTAACACATAGAACCGTCCCCTCATATGACCGATGACCCTGTCAAGTAGCAGTAGAGTCCCAGCCCGCACGTCTGCAGGCTGGGACCCTCTTCCGCGCCCTC
>CACXFZ010000185.1 GCA_902767025.1 uncultured Coriobacteriaceae bacterium | reverse complement strand
CAGGATATCCTGGACAAGATCGACTCCGGCGAGATCGACCTGAGCGAGTACGACCTGAGCCGCTGGCGTCTGATGCACATCGGCGCGCAGCCGGTGCCCCCCAGCCTGATCAAGCGCTGGAAGAGCCGCTTCCCCAACCACCAGTACGACACGAACTACGGCCTGTCGGAAGGCATCGGGCCGGGCAGCGTGCACCTGGGTGTGGAAAACATCGACCATGTGGGTGCCATCGGCAAGGCGGGTTTCGGCTGGGAGGCCGAAGTGCGCGCCGAAGACGGCACCGTGGTCCAACCCGGCAGCGGCCAGGTGGGCGAGCTGTGCCTGAAAGGCGACGGCGGCGTGATGGAGTGCTACTACAAGAACCCCGAGGCGACCGACGAGGTGCTGCGCGACGGCTGGCTGCTCACCGGCGACATGGCCGAAGTCGATGAAGACGGCTTCATCTGGCTGGTCGACCGCAAGAAAGACGTCATCATCATGGGTGGCGAGAACATCTACCCCGTGCAGATCGAGGACTTCCTGCGCTCGAACGACGACGTCAAGGACGCAGCCGTCATCGGCATCCCCGACAAGAGGCTGGGCGAGACCACCTGCGCCATCGTGGAGTTCAAGCCGGGTCACGAACGCACCGAAGAGCAGATGGACGAGTTCTGCACCAACCTGCCGCGCTACAAGCGTCCGCGCAAGTGGATCTTCGCGCCCATCCCGCGCAATGCAACCGGCAAGATCGAAAAGCCTCTGCTGCGCGAGCGCTACGGCGCTGCCGACCTGGTCGAGCAGGAGACGCGCGAATAGCAACGCGCCGCAATCGGCCAGCCCCGATATTGAGAAAAATTCGAGTTCGTGGCAAGAAAACGAGTTTTTGTCATCCTTGGATACCTACAGCGACGCCAAATGTGACTTTATGTATGCACTTGCATATGTAATGTTACGTTTTGTGTTCTTTTGGATTATTCCAACCCCGTCCCTGAATAACAAAAACTCGTTTTCTTGCCACGAACCCCGAAAAAACCCAATACCACATTGTGCTGGACCATAGAAGAAGGCCCCTCCGTGATGTGAGACTGCACGGAGGGGCCTTCCGGGCTGCTTAGAGTTGTTTAGCAGCGTAACGTCTTCGGGCGGGCCCGAGGAGGATGTGCATCGCGTCTTCGGCCCCGATGGCTACAGGGCGCTTGACAGGATCTCCACCACGGCTGCGCGGTCGAGCTTCTGGAAGCAGCCGAACGACTCGCCCTTCACGGCGATGACCATGTCCGCGATCGCATCCACGTCGTCTGGCTTCACGCCGAAGTCGCCCAGCGTCGCCGGCATCCCCATGCTCTGGAAGAACGCCGCCAGGTTGTCGATCGTGGCCGTGACCGCATCCTCGAGCGCGGTCTTATCGTCCACGAACCCCTCGTCGCCCTCCTCGATCGGCTCGATGCCGAACACCTCTGCGCCGAATTCCAGGAAACGCGCCGGATCGGTGCGCCACACGTAGCGCATCCAGGCGGGCATGACCACTGCCAACCCGGCACCGTGGGTGATAGACGTGTCGAACGCGCTCAGGGCATGCTCGATGCCGTGGCTTTCCCAACCGCCCGCGCGGGCCTTGGGGACGACGCTGCGACCGCACCCGGCGATGTCGTTGTGCGCCAGCGTGCTCGCCCACATGATGTTGGCGCGCGCCTCGTAATCCTGCGGGTTCTCCAGCGCGCGCGGGCCCATCTCGATCAGGGAGCGCACCAGCCCGTAGGCGATCTGATCGGTCACGGACACCGGCTCCACGCCCGAGAAGATGCGCTCGCACACATGGGCGATCATGTCGGTCACGCCCGCCGCCGTCTGGTACGCCGGCAGCGTGAAGGTCAGCTGCGGGTCCAAGTAGGCCAGCGTGGGACGGAACGCGTCGCCGTTCGTACCGTTCTTCACGCCCAGCTCGTCGTTGCTGATGACGCACGAACTGCTGCCCTCGCTGCCGGCCGCGGGAAGCGTGAGCACCGCCGCGATCGGAAGCGCGCGCTCGACGGTGGCCTTGCCGCAGAAGAAGTCCCACACATCGCCCTCGTAGAGCGAGCCGAATGCCACGGCCTTCGCGCAGTCGATGGCGCTGCCGCCGCCTACAGCGACGATGGCTTTGATCTCGCACGACCGGACGGTGTCGATGCCCGTGCGCACCAAACCCACTTCCGGGTTGGGGCGCACGCCTGCCAGGTCCTCGACCGCCACGCCCGCCTGTTCGAGCGAAGCGCGCACGGCGTCGAGCAAGCCCGATGCCTGGGCAGACGACTTGCCGTACACGAGCAGCACCTTGTCCCAGCCACGCTGGGCCACATCGTCGCCAATGCCCTCGTAGGCGTTCTTGCCGAACTTGTAGTGAGTGGGTGCAAAGAATTCGAAATCGCGCATGCGTCCTCCTTCGTCTTGTTGGCTCGCGTGGCCATTGTACCCCCTCGTTGCGCCATGCGGCCCGCCGCTGCGCCAACGGTCCCACCGCTTCTATGTGCGTTGCCAGCACGCCGCGGCCCACCAAATAATTGCATTCAATACGTAGCTTTGTTCGGGGAGCGCGCATATTCCGCCGCCTTTGCTGGCGTCAGGGGCAACGCTTTTCCAACCGATGCCCGACTGATACCTATTCAAGATTCCTATTTGGGTATAATTGCGCGCAGTTTCTGGAAACGTGAGAAAGGAACGTCCATGCAGATCAAGGAAACCAAATCGTCCCTGAGCAAATTGCTCGTGGCTCTGGTTGCCGTGTTCGCACTGGCAACCGTGGCCCTGGTTGGCTGCTCTTCGGGAAGCTCGTCTGACAGCTCCAGCGCTTCGAGCGCCGCTGCCTCGAGCGCCGCATCCAGCGCAACGGCGACGTCCGCCATCGATGCCGACGCCTACGACAAGCTGATCGCTTCAGGCCCCGTTGCCGACGATGCCGACATCCAGGCCAACAAGTGGGCCAGCGCCGTCAAGGAAGCCGGCAAGATGCGCGTCGGCGGCGTGAGCACGTCCGCCCTGTTCGCCCTGGAGAACGAAGTCGACGGCAAGATCCGCGGTTTCGACGCCGGCCTGTACCAGCTGCTCACCCGCTACATCCTGGGCGACGAGGGCAAGTACGAGCTGACCAAGGTCACGTCCGACACCCGCGAGTCGGTGCTGCAGAACGACCAGGTCGACATCGTGGTGGCCACCTACACCATCACCGACGACCGCAAGAAGCTGATCTCGTTCGCCGGCCCCTACTACACCTCCAAGTACGCCATCCTGGTGACCGAGGGCAACAGCGAGATCAAGGGCCTTGACGACCTGGCTGGCAAGACCGTGGCCGTGCAGTCCGGCTCCACCGGCCCCAAGGTCATGGAAGAGTACGCTCCCGATGCCAAGCTCGAAGAGTTCACCACCGACGAAGAGGCCCGCACCGCCCTTGAGGACGGCCGTGTCGACGCCTACGTCTACGACTCCTCGATGCACTTCGGCTCGATCGTGAAGAACCCCGGCAAGTACAAGGTCGTGGGCGGTACCTTCGGTCCGGACGATCCCTACGGCATGGGCCTGGCCCTGGATTCCGACGGCGTCGAGTTCATCAACGACTTCCTGAAGAAGATCGAGAAGGACGGCACCTGGGAAGAGCTGTGGAAGATTTCGATCGGCGATCGCACCGATACCACCGAAGTCCCCGAGGCTCCGGCCATCGGCTAGGGTATAATCTAGCGTAGAACACACTCAACGCAGCGAACCGAACCCCCGTGTGTCAACCATGCGGGGGTTTGCTTTTTTGGGAGAGACATGGGCATAGAAGAACTGCTCGGCCAATACGGCGACATGTACGGCACCGCGTTGCTCACCACCTGGTGGATGACGATCGTGTCGTATGCCGGCGCGATGGCGCTGGCCCTGGTGCTCACGATCATGCGCGTGTGCCCGATCCGCCCGCTGCGCATGTTCGCCGACTTCTTCGTGCAGGTGTTCCGCAACATCCCCGGCATCTCGCTGCTGATCATCACGGTCTACGCGCTGCCGAAGCTCGACGTGATATTCCCCTACGACATCTGCGTCATCGTCACCACCATCCTGATAGCCTCGGCCTTCGGGTCCGAGAACTTCATGAGCGGCATCAACACGATCAGCGTGGGCCAGATCGAGGCCGCGCGCAGCCTGGGCCTCACGTTCGGGCAGATGCTTCGCCAAGTGGTGATCCCCCAGGCGCTGCGCAGCGTGGTGCTGCCCATGACCAACCTGCTGATAGCGGTCATGCTCACCACGGCCATCGCCTCGCAGGTGCCGATGAAGCCGCCCGAGCTCACGGGCCTGGTTTCCTACATCAACACCCGCTCGACCGGCGGCATCACGACGTTCTTGATTTCGGCCCTGTGCTACGTGGGCACTGCGGTGTTCATCGGCTACGTGGGAAACAAGCTTGACAAGAAGGTGAGGATCCTGCGATGAGCGCCTCTGCTGGCATTTCGATGCGCGACGCGCTGTACGAGCAGCCCGGCCCCAAGATGCGCCGTCGCATCCGCATTGGCACGGCCATCGCGCTTGTGCTGGTCGCCATCTTCGTGCTGGGCATCATCCGGCAGTTCTACGTCACCGGGCAGCTGGACGCCAAGTACTGGGCGTTCTTCCTGCAGCCCACCACCTGGACCTACCTGGCCAACGGCTTCTGGGGCACGGTCAAGGTGAGCGTGGTGGCCGGCGCCATCTCGCTTGCGCTGGGCCTGGTGTTCATGCTCGGCCGCACCAGCAGCTTCGCCTGGCTGCGCGGGCTGTCGCGGGCCTTCATCGACTTCTTCCGCGGCGTGCCCAGCCTGCTTCTGATCTACTTCTTCTTCCTGGTCATCCCGCAGTACGGCATCAAGATGTCGTCGTTCTGGATGATCACGCTGCCCGTGGCGCTGTCGGCGTCCGGCGTGCTGGCCGAGGTGTTCCGCGCGGGCGTGAACGCCGTGCCGAAGGGCCAGACAGAGGCCGCCATCAGCATCGGGTTGTCGAAGATGCAGACGATGTTCAAGATCGTGCTGCCGCAGGCCATCCGCTTCGTCATCCCCACGTTGATCTCGCAGCTGGTCATCGTCGTGAAGGACACCACGCTGGCCTACGTGGTGAGCTACCCCGACATGCTGCAGAACGCGCGCGTGCTGATCACCAACTACGACGCGCTCGTGTCCACCTACTTCGTGGTTGCCATCATCTACATCCTGCTGAACTACCTGATCAACCAGGCGTCCATTGCCGTGTCGCGCCGCACGGGCGTGAAGATCCTGCGCCCGGCGTAAAGGAGAGATCCATGTCCGAACCCATCATCGAAGAACATGTGCCCATGGTCGAATACCGCCACGTGCACAAGCACTACGGCAGCCTGCACGTGCTCAACGACATCAACCTCACCGTGGAACCCGGCGAGGTCATCGTGGTCATCGGCCCTTCCGGTTCGGGCAAGTCGACGCTGATCCGCACGGCCAACCGCCTCGAGACCATCGACGCCGGCGAGATCCTGATCGAGGGCCTGCCCCTGCCCGAAGAGGGCAAGCAGCTGGCCCGCGTGCGCGCCGAAGTGGGCATGGTGTTCCAAAGCTTCAACCTGTTCGCGCACAAGACGGTGCTCGACAACGTGATCATGGGTCCCGTGTCGGTGCTGGGCGTGAACAAGAAGGAAGCCGAAGAGGAGGCAGCCGCCCTGCTTCGCCGCGTGGGCGTGGAGGAGCAGGCGCACAAGGTGCCCGCCCAGCTGTCCGGCGGTCAGCAGCAGCGCGTGGCGATCGCCCGCAGCCTGGCCATGCACCCGAAGGTGATGCTCTTCGACGAGCCCACCAGCGCCCTCGACCCCGAGATGATCAACGAAGTGCTCGACGTCATGGTCGAACTCGCCCGCGGCGGCATGACCATGGTGGTGGTCACGCACGAGATGAACTTCGCCAAGCGCGTGAGCAACCGCGTGCTGTTCATGGCCGACGGCCAGATCATCGAAGAGGGCACGCCCGAGCAGTTCTTCGACAACCCCCAGACCGACCGCGCCCGCGACTTCCTGGAGTCGATCAAGACCCATTAGGCAGCCGCAGGGCTTGACGCTACGGAAGGATCTTGCCGTCCAAGCTGAACGTGGTCACGTTCAGGGGGATGTCCTTGCCTGCGTCCTGCAATGCGCGCCTGACCATGATTTCCAGCCCCTTGCAGCACGGCACCTCCATGCGCGTGACGGCAATGCCTGCGATGTCGTTTTCGGCGATGATCTGGGCGAGCTTTTCGCTGTAATCGACCGCATCGAGCTTGGGGCAGCCGATCAGGCAGACCTTGCCGCGAATGAAGTCGCGGTGGAAACTGCCATAGGAAAACGCACAGCAGTCGGCCGCGACGAGCAGTTCGGCGCCGTCGAAATAGGGTGCACGGGGCGGCGCCAGCTTGATCTGCACAGGCCAGTTCGTCAGCTGCGAAGGCTCAGCTGCGGCATCGCCTGCACCTGTAGGCGGGGCCGCATCCGGTGCGGACGCGATGCGGTCGAACAAGCGCATGGCAGCCCCGGGGCATCCCCCGCCCGCCGGCGCGGCAGCGTTGGGAGCGCCCTGACCCCGAGCCTCCATACGTTCCTTCACAGCCGCCTCGTCATAGGGCTGGGCTTCGCGCTCCACGAACGATATCGCGTTCTGCGGGCAGGCCGGCAGGCAATCCCCCAGCCCATCGCAGTAGCTGTCGCTCACCAGCTTCGCCTTGCCGTCTATCACCTCGATGGCGCCTTCGTGGCAGGCGCGTGCGCACAGCCCGCAACCGTCGCATTTCTCTTCGTCGATATGTATGATCGTGCGAATCATCGCGTCTCCTTCGTGTCGGAATCTTCGTATCAGTCTCTAAGGCACCCGCGCACTTGGGTCAGGCGCCCCCGCTCATGGGCACTCTATCCTGCGAACGCCTCGCGCAAGCGGGCGATCTCGTCGGCGTAACCGGGCAGCTCGTTGGGCGTTTCCAGGATGAACGGCAGGTGACGCAGCGCGGGATGGCGCGTGACGGCCGAGAGCGCCTCGAAACCGATGCAGCCCTGCCCGATCTTCTCGTGACGGTCCTTGTG
>CACXFZ010000184.1 GCA_902767025.1 uncultured Coriobacteriaceae bacterium | reverse complement strand
TTCGGTGCGTGCCGCCGAACAGCACGAACGCGAACACGATGGCCAGCAGGATGCCGATGACCATCGGGATCTGGGTTTCGAAGTACGAAGGCGCCGACGACATGTGGGCCACCGCCTGATCGTAGAAGTACTCGATCGACGAGCTCATGTTGTACGTCTGCAGCCCGTTGAAGCCCAGGGCGAAGCAGAAGATCAGCGCAACTGCGAACACCATGCCCAGCCAGCGCTTGTGCAGCGCCTGTTCGATGTAGTAAGCGGGACCGCCCCTGAACTCGCCGTTTTCGCCGCGCACCTTCCAGATCTGTGCCAGCGTGGACTCGACGAAGGCCGATGCGCCGTTGACCAGCGCCATGACCCACATCCAGAACACGGCACCCGGGCCGCCCACGGCGATGGCGGTGGCGACGCCCGCGATGTTGCCCGTGCCCACGCGGCTGGCGGTGGCCACCATCATGGCCTGGAACGACGAAACGCTCTTTTCGCCTGCGACATGCTTCTTCTCGGTGATCACCTTGAACATGTCCTTGATGTGCGTGAACTGCACGAACTTCGTGCGGATCGAGAAATACAGGCCGGCACCGATGAGCAGGAACACCAGGAAATAGGTATACATGTAGGTGTCGATAGTGTCGGTAATCGCAACCAACGCGTCCATATCCATAGAACCCCTCCTTCTAGACAAACCTTGGTAATTGTAATCGTTCTTGCGGCAAAACCCAGCAAAAAGTGCGCAGGATGGCAAGGGCCGGGCAGGGCGCATGGCGGGCTTGCGGGGTCGCAAAGGCGGTCGCATCTCCACGCCTTCTGCGCGATTGATGCCGCAGGTCGTGCGAAATCGTCCAATTGCGAGTTTCTGCATAGCATTTACTGCGCTTGGGTCAGAATGTAAGGTGCAGACGAATCATGCAAAGAGCCCATGTGTCGCGGGTCGCGTGCCCACGTGCCATGGCTCGACCTTAAGGAGGTGTGTATGGCCCTGCACGTTCTAACCGACGATGTCGCGCGCAGCCAGGCGGACATCGATGCCATTTGCCAGGATTCTGGCGTCGACTTGAAAGACTGCTACCAATGCGGCAAATGCTCGGCGGGCTGCCCCATAGCGTCCGAGGCCGACATGACGCCGCGCCAGATCATCCGCAACCTGCAGCTGGGTCTGGTCGACCCGGTGCTGAAGGCGAAGATGCCGTGGTACTGCGTCGAATGCGGGGTGTGCCTGGTGCGCTGTCCCCAGCAGGTGGACCTTCCCGCGCTCAACGAAGCCATCTGCCGCCTTGCCATGCGCAAGCGCAGCGTGTCGGTGCGCGAAGGCGAGCGCTTCATGAACATCTTCCTGGACAACGTCCAGCGCAAGGGCGTGTCCGACGAGGCGATGCTGGCGGGCCGGTTCAACATGGAAACGGGCCACTTCATGCAAGACGTGCTCAGCGCGCCGAAGATGATGAAGCGCGGGCTTTTGTCCTTCACCGAGAAGGGCCATGTGGTGGAAGGCGCCGACGAAGTCAAGCGCATCGTGCGCGCCTGCCGCGAAGCCGAAAACCAGGCCGGACTGGAGATGCGCGTCCAGCAGAGGCAGGAAGCCGTGCGCGAGCGGCTGGAGACGGCGCAGGCGCGCACCCAGGTGCGCAAGGAGCTGCGCGACCAGGCTCGCGAGGCGGCCGACGCAACGCCCAGCGCCCCGGTCGGCGATCCCGGCCAGGCAGACGCGACGGGAGGTGAGGGCAATGAGGCTAGCTAACTTCCCGGGCTGCTCCGCCACGTCCACGGGCCTGGCGTACAGCGAGTCGTTCGCCTACGTTGCACAGCGCGTAGGGATAGAAGTGGTGGACATTCCCGACTGGAACTGCTGCGGTGCGACGGCGGGCCACCTGCAAAGCCACGATCTGGGCGATGCGCTGCCGGCCCGCTCGCTGGCGATATCCGAAGAGGCCTACGGCGACACGCCCGTGCTGGCCCTGTGCGCGGGCTGCTACCAGAACCTGCGCCGCGCATTGGTGCACGGGCGGGAAAGCGAAGAGCGCCTGGAGCGCATCAACCAGCTGATCGAGCGCGACTGGAAGGCCAGCGCCGAGGTGGTAAACGGCATCGAGCCATTTTTGGACGAAGAGGTCCAAAGCCGCGTGAAAGAGCAGGTGCGCGAGCCGCTCAACGGGCTGAAGGTCGCCTGCTACTACGGTTGCGCGCTGGTGCGCCCGCGGGCCTTGTCGGAGTTCGACGACGAGGAGAACCCGATGGCCATGGACCGCGTGGTGGAGCTTACCGGCGCCAAGCCCGTAACCTGGCACTTCAAGTCGGAATGCTGCGGCGCATCGCATCAAGTGTCGGTTGCCTCGGCGGCAAAGCCCCTGATCGAGCGCATATTCGACAACGCGGCAGCCAACGGGGCCGAGGCCATTGCCACGGCGTGCCCGCTGTGCATGCTCAACCTGGACATGCGCGAGGCCGAAGTGAACAAGGCCCGCATCAAGCAGGGCAAGCAGCCCTACGACATCCCGGTGTACTACTTCACCGAGCTGCTGGCGGCGGCCTTCGGCGGCAGCGCGGACGAGATCGGCATCACGCGCCACTTCCATCCGGCGGTCGACGCCATCGAGCGGGCCAAGGCGCGCGAGCCCGAGCCCGAGCCGCTCACGCCCGAGCAGGAAAAGGAAGAACGCAAGCGCAAGGCGCTGGAACTGGCCGCCAAGAAGAAGGCCGAGAAGGCCGCTCAGGCCGCACGCGAGAAGGAGCCTGCAGGCGCTGACGACGCCCCGGCTGCAACCGAGGGCGGTGCCGATGCGACCGAAGACGCAAGCGGCGCGAAGGAGGTGGAAGCATGAGCAAGATCGGAGTGTTCGTCTGCCATTGCGGCAGCAACATCGCCAGCACGGTAGACGTCGAGGCCGTGGCCGCGGCTGCGCGCGAGATGCCCAACGTCTCGTACGCCACGACGTCGAAGTACACGTGCTCCGACCCTGGCCAGCAGGCCATCGTCGACGCCATCAAGGAGCAGGGCCTGGACCGCATCGTCATCGCCGCCTGCTCGCCGCGCATGCACGAGCTCACCTTCCGCAAGATGCTCGAGCGCACCGACATCAACCCCTACATGCTCGAGGTGGCCAACATCCGCGAGCAATGCAGCTGGGTGCATAAGGACAAGGAAATCGGCACCGACAAGGCCATCGATCTGGTGTCGATGGCGGT
>CACXFZ010000183.1 GCA_902767025.1 uncultured Coriobacteriaceae bacterium | reverse complement strand
TGGGGATGGTGCGCGTGATGCCGAGGTAGTTGCCGGCCAAAAACAGCGTGGCGCCGAACTCGCCGAGCGCGCGGGCGAAGGCGAGCACGGTGCCGGCGGCGATGCTGCTCCACGACAGCGGCAGCATCAGCCTGAAGAACACCTTCGCCTCGCTCCATCCCAGCGTGCGCGCCGCATCCAGCATGTTCGGGTCCAGGTTCTCGAAGGCGCCGCGCGCGCTGCGGTACATCAGCGGGAAGGCCACGACCACCGCCGCGATGACGGTAGCCTGCCAGCTGAACGTGAGCGGGAAGAGCAGCACGTCGCTGAAGAAGCGTCCGAACGCCGTGTTGTTGCCCAGCGCCAGCAGCAGCAGGAAGCCGCACACGGTGGGCGGCAGCACCATCGGGATGGTGAAGACGGTGTCCAGGATGTCGCGGGTGCGGTTGCCCACATGCAAGGTGCCGTACGCCGCGAGCAGCCCCAGGATGAAGATGAAGACGATGGCGGTGCCGGTGGTCTTCAGCGTGATCCACAAGGGCGACCAGTTCAGCGTGGTCAGAAACGTGCCGGCCTGCTCCCACCAGCTCGCTTCCGCAGCCAGCACCACCCCTTCGGCCGGGACGATGCGCGCGAAGCATGCGTGGGTGGGCTTGCCGTACAGCGGGTTTGCGGCATCGGTGATGTCCGACCCGTCGGCGCCGATGACGAAGTTGTAGCTCTTGCCGTCGCTTGCCTGCCTGTCGAACTGGAACAGCACGCCGTCGACATCGATTTCCCGCTCGGTGGTGAAGTGCCATTGCGCGTCGGCGCCGATGCCGTACCCGCCGCTCAGGTTGGCCGCATCCAGCTCCCGCAGGCATTCCTTCAACGCGGCCTGGTCCGCCTCTTGCTGCGGGTCGATGCCCGCCTGCGCGGCGGCATCGCGGTCCACGTAGACGACCACGTGGTCTTGCGTTGCCACGTACATAAGATCGGTCGGCTTCTGACCTATGTAGTAACCGAACCCGCAGTACTCGTCTTCGACGGGGCGGTTGCTGCCCGCGCTCGCCCGCTCGAAACCCTCGAGTGCGAACGGGGCATCGTCGACCAGGGCGGCCGCACCGTCCGCAGACACGTGCACCCGACCATCGGCAAGTGCGACGGCGGGAAACGCGAGCGCACAGGCGACGAGCACAGTGGCGAGGATGCTGGCAGGTATTATTCTCATATCGGTATTATACACACACTCGAATATTGCGTGCGCTCCCACTGCCCGCGCCTTGGGCTCTCATGGGTGCACCTTGCCACCGCATTGTGCTATCGTAGGTACATGGCCAGGAGGAAAAAAGAGACACGAACCTTCAGGATCGAAGACGGCGACTTCGGAGACGCGTACGACTACGCCGAAAGCCTGCTCCAACGAAAAGACATCGACCGTGAAACCGCCTACGAAACGCTGCTGGTCTTCGAAGCCCTGATGCAGAAGCTCGTCGACTGGGGGCTGGACGAGGAGACGGATCTGGACGTCACCGGCGACAGCAAGATCGGCGACTTCAGCATCAAGATCGGATTCGAAGGGCGGCTGTTCGCCCCGTACGAGGACGGAAAGGACTCCATCGAAGACCGGTTGCTGAAGGGGCACGACGACAAGCTGGACTACAGCTATTTCTCCGGCTACAACCTCATCAGCATCACCGCGAGCAGAAGCTTCCGCACATCCCTGTTCGCCTGCCTGGTGGCCTCCCTGCTCGCCACGCTCGTCTACATCCCCCTGGCTTACCTGATCAGCCCGGAAGCGCAGGTCACGCTGCTCAATTCGTACATCTTCCCCATCGAGAAGCTGTACACGAATGCCGTGCTGATGGTGGGCACGCCCATGACGTTCTTCTCGCTGCTCAAGAACCTGACGGACACCTACGTGGTTTCGCAGCGCAGCTCCGGCATGCAGAGCCTCCAGCTGAAGACCCTTGCGACGTCCGTGCTCGCGATAATACTCGCGTCCGCAGGCCTCATCATCTCCGGCGTCCACTTCGCCAAGACGCAAGGCACCGACCCCGTATTCGTCGGACACATCGACCGTGCGTTTTCGGATATCGTCAGCTCGCTGGTGGAACCGAGCATCTTCGCACCTTTCGAGGCCATCCTTCCCGTTCCCCTGATGGTCGTGGCGCTGCTCGTGACGTACGCCATGTGCTCGGCAGGCAAGCACTTCGACCTGCTCAGGCAGTCGATGATGGCCTGCTACGCGCTGTTCTCCCGCATGCTGCGCCTCGTGCTTGCCGTCCTGCCCTTCTTCTGCTTCTTCGCCATACTCGACGTGTTGCTCGATTCGGGCACCAGGGCCTTCGTCGACATCGTGGGATACTGTCTCATGGTCAACGTCTCCCTGCTGCTGCTGTTCGCCTCGTACGCCATCAGGCTGCGAGCGCACGGCATCCAGGTCATCCCCTTCGTGCGCAAGCTGGTTCCCCTGCTCCGCGAGAACGTCAAGATAGGCTCCGCCATCAACGCCACGCCGTACAACATCAGGTACTGCTCCCGCGTCTACGGGATGGATCGGTCGCTGCTCGAGCGCAACCTGCCTGTGCTTGCCCAGATCAACCTGGACGGCAACTGCTTCATCATCATGTTCTTCGCGGTGGCTTTCGTCTTCCTCACGGGCACAAGCGTTTCCTGGCTCGGCCTGATCGGCTTGGGGGCGCTGGTCGTGCTGCTGTCGTACGGCGCACCCAACCAGCCGGGCAGCATCCTCATCGGCACCCTGATCATCATCATGTTCTTCAACTCAAACGAGCTGCTCTGCGTGGCCATCTATTCGGAAGCGTTCTTGGGCAGTGCGCAAAACATCGTCAACGTGATCGGCGACATCGTGCAAGCTGCAATCGAGGACAAGGAGCATAAAGATGAGCTTGCGGCCGAGGTACAGAAGACCGAACACAAAGACAAGGCGGAGCAGGTCGTCGCGTAGCATTGCGGGCGGGCAAGGGGCCCATGCGGCGTGCGCCAAAACGGTTGCTATTCCAGGATGTCCAGGGCGGTGCGGTACCCGCCCGAGCCGTAGTTGAGCGCCTTGGACACGCGTGCGATCGTGGTGGCCGAAGCGCCCGTGGCCTTCTCGATGGCAACGTAGGGCTTGCCCTCGTCGAGCATGCGCGCAACGGCCAGCCGTTGGGAGGTCTCCTTGATCTCCCTGATGGTGAACAGGTCCTCGAGCAACGCGAACGCCACGTCGTTGTTGTCGACACCGGACAAAACGGTAAGCAGGTCTTCAACTTCGGGGGTTCTAAGCTCGCTCATGCCGTCCTCTATCTACTTCCCTAGCTTATGCAAGCCATACTCTATCGAATCGACCAGGGCGTTCCATGACGCCTCGATGATGTTTTCGCTGACACCGACCGTGCCCCAGGTGCTCGAGCCGTCGGAGGTGACGATGTTCACGCGCGTCACCGCACCCGTGCCCACGCTTTCGTCCAGGATGCGCACCTTGAAGTCCACGAGCTCGATGCCCGACACGTCCGGGTACGACTCCTGGATGGCCTTGCGCAGGGCCGTGTCGAGCGCGCCCACCGGGCCCACGCCTTCGCCGGTCGCCACGAAGCGCCTGTCCCCCACGTGAATCTTGACGGTGGCCTCGCTGGCGGCGTCCTTCGCCCACGAACCGGTGTCCTCGCGGTCGTCCACGATGACGCGGAAGCTCTCCAGGGCGAACCGGGGACGGTAGGTGCCCAGGTGGCGCATGATCATGATGGCAAGCGAGCCGTCGGCCACCTCGTAGGAATAGCCCGCGGCCTCGCGCGCCTTCACGTCGGCCAGGACGGCGTCGAGGGCGGCCGGGTCGCTCGACAGATCGAAGCCCAGATCGGCCGCCTTGCTCACCAGCGATGCGCGGCCGGCCAGATCGCTCACCAGCACCGTCGAGCGGTTGCCCACGGCGGCGGGGTCGGCATGCTCGTAGGCATGACGGTCCTTGGCCAACGCACTGGCGTGCAGCCCTCCCTTGTGGGCGAAGGCAGCCGAGCCGGTGTAGGGCGTCTGCGCGGGCAGCACCAAGTTGCAGGTTTCCGCGACGAAGTTCGCCACGCCCGTGAGCTGGGACAGGTCGTCCACGCAGTGCTTGCCCATCTTCAGCTGCAAATCGGCGATTGTGCACAGCAAGTCGCAATTGCCCACGCGCTCGCCGTAGCCGTTGACGGTGCCCTGCACCTGCGTGGCGCCCGCTTCGACTGCGGCCAGCGTGCTGGCCACGGCGCACCCGGCGTCGTTGTGGCAGTGGATGCCAATCTTCTGGTTCGGCAGGTGCTCGACGGCCGCGCGCGTGGCCGCGAACACGGCCGAAGGCAGCGCTCCCCCGCGCGTCTCGCACAGGTCTACCGAATCAGCCCCGGCCAGGCTCGCCGCTTCGATCACGCTGAGCGCGTAGTCGAGATTCGACGCGTAACCGTCGAAAAAGTGCTCGGCATCGAAGACGACCGTGCGGCCCGCCTGCTTGGCGAAGGCCACCGAGTCGCGCACCATGCGCAGGTTTTCCTCGAGGGTTGTCTGCAGCGCGGTCTCGACCTGGTAGTCCCACGCCTTGCCGACGATGGTGACCACCGGCGCGCCGCTTTCCAGCAGGTTCGCGAGCCCCTGGTCTTCGGACGCGGGCACGCCCTTGCGGCAGGTGGAGCCGAACGCCGCCACGCGCGCATGGCGCAGCGGCAGCTTGGACACCCGCTGGAAGAACTCGGCGTCCTTGGGGTTGGATGCCGGGTAACCGCCCTCGACGATGTCGATGCCGAAGCGGTCCAGACGCTCGACGATGCGCAGCTTGTCTTCCACAGACAAGGTTATGCCCAGCCCTTGCTCGCCGTCGCGCAGCGTGCAATCGTAGGTTGTGATCGAGCAATCAGACACGTGTGGGCCCCTGTCGGCTCCTGCCTGCGCGGGATGGGCGCCTAGGCGGTCTGCACTTCGGTGAGCCAGTCGGCGTAGTCGTCGATCTTGCCGGCCACCATGTCGAAGAAGCGCTGCTGCAGCTTCATCGTGATGGGGCCCGGCTTGCCGATCTCGCGGTTGTCGATGCTCGACACCGGCGTGAGCTCGGCGGCAGAACCGGTGAAGAAGACCTCGTCGGCCACGTACAGATCGGAGCGCGTCAGGCTCTCTTCGACGATGGGGATGTCCAGGTCGTTGGCAAGCCACAGCACGGTGTCGCGCGTGATGCCCTCGAGGACGCCGTCGGACACCGGCGGCGTGGACAGGATGCCGTCGCGCACGACGAAGATGTTCTCGCCCGTGCCCTCGCAGACGAAGCCCTGCTCGTTGAGCATGACCGCTTCTGCATAGCCGTGCTCCTTGGCCTCGAGCTTGGCCAGGATGGAATTCATGTAGGAAGCCGTCGACTTCATCGCAGGCGGGATGGCGTTGGACGAACGCTGGCGCCACGACGACACGCCCACCTTGATGCCGTGCTCGAGCGCGTCGGCGCCCAGGTAGGCGCCCCAGGGCCAGACGGCGATGACCACGTCGACCGGCGCGTCGGTGGGATCGACGCCCATCGAGCCGTATCCGCGGTAGACGATGGGACGGATGTAGCATGCCTTCAGCTTGTTCTTGGCGATCAGATCGAGCGCGGCCTGCACGAGTTCCTCGACCGAATAGGCCAGGGGGATCTGCGCGATCTTGCAGCTGCGCGCCAGGCGCTCCATATGGTCTTGCAGGCGGAACACGTAGCTGACGCCGTCGCCTTCGTAGCAGCGGATGCCCTCGAAGACGCCCGAGCCGTAATGCAGCGAGTGCGACAGCACGTGGGTGGTCGCCTCTGCCCAGGGCACGAATTCGCCGTTCTTCCAAATGTATTCGACCTCGGTGATGCCAGCCATAGCGCTCCGTCCTTCCTTGTGGTTTCGAGTCGTTCCGCCCGCGAGCGGTTCGAACATTGTACTCCAACCAACTAAAGCGTTGCCGCTCGTTTCCGCAAGTGCGCAAGCTCACCACGAGGCCCCGACGCTCATGCAACGCACGGACGGCACGGCCTGGAGCGGGCGGCGCTTTCAGGATCGGTCGCCCATCACCTTCTGGAAGCGGAACATGCCGTCCTCTTCGTCGTTCGCGTGCGCCTCTTGCGCATCGGGGTCGTTCGGGTCGGGGTGATGGCTGTTGAAGAACTCCACGATGTGGAACCCGCAGCGGTTCACGTAGAAGTGGATGTTGCGCGTCTCGAAGTACGGGGTGACCGTCTCCCACACTTTGACCTGCGGATAGAGCCTTTCGACCTGGCACCAGGCGGCGTAGCCGACGCCCTTGCTGTGCTTTGTCGGGGACACGAACAGCAACTCGAGCTCGCCGTGATCCCCATCGACCCGAACCACCACGCCTCCGACCGCCTGGCCGTCTTGGACGACGCGGTAGGCCTCGCCCGCGTCGATGGCATGCTCGATGGTCTGGCGCGATATGATCTGGCTGTCTTCCTCGAAGTGGTCGTCGCGCCGTCCGAACTCCTCCAGGGCGCCGTAGTTGAACGCCTCCTGGTTGTCGGTTATGAACTGCTCCCTGTCCTCTTGCGCGAGGGGCACAAGCTCGATCATCGTTCCGCCTGCCGCCTTCCCCTACTCTGCAACCATCAGGGCAGAGCCCGCCACGTCGTAGTCGGCCAGCGCGACCGCGCGGATGGCGGGGTCATCGTAGGTCGAGTAGTAGTAGGTGTTCGTGCGGCACGACACGCCGCCGGTGAAGATGGTGAGCTCGTAGTCGCCGGTGGTCATCTTCGCGGCACCGTCGATCATCGCCACGCCGGTGAGCGTGTGGAACAGGCGGCTGACGTTTTCCTCCTCGGTGTCCTTCTGCGGATAGTGGGCGTTCAGGTACGCCACGCGCACGAAGCGGCTCGGCGAATAGTAGTCGCCCGGCAGCCCGCGCATGCCGCCGCCCGAACCGTATGCGGAAAGCTCGGCGGTGCGCCAGAGCGTGGGGCCGGGAACGTCGGGCGTCACGTTGATGTAGTTGCGGACGTTTTCGGCATGCCATGCGAACCCGGGCTGATTGGTGAGCACGTCGAAGTCATTGCGGAACACCTGCATGCCCGCTTCGGTGTGCTCGACCACGATGGAGCGCGTGGCGTCGCCGATGATCCAATGGAGCAGCGACGAGGGGAACTTCTCGTTGATGGGTTTGTCGACGATGACGGCGTCGGCCAGCGCGGCCTCGACCTCGTCGACCGTCTGGAAATTCGCGGCAACCCAGAGCGGAAACTCGTAGGCGGCGATGTTCGTCTTGCCCTCGATGGGTGCCGGCGCGTATTGCGCGTATCCGGGGAAGTTCAGCCCCGCGACGGCCAGGCCGGCGTCGTTGGCGCAGTCGAAGTACAGCGGCACGTCTTCCTGGACGATGCCCATGCCGATGATGGGGCGTTTGATGGCAGGCACGGCCCCGAACGGGGACTTCGGCTGGTAGCCCACGGGCGTGACGACCACCTTCTCGCCGTAGGAGCAGCTCCAATCGAGGTTGCGCCCGAAGTACATGTTGCCACTGTCGTCAACGAACCTGATTCCCGTGCACATGATGCCTCCTCTCGCGGCATGCCTTCCGCGCCGGAGGAGCGCCTGGTTCCCCGACGCATCTTTGGGATATTGTAGTGTGCCGACAATGAGTCAAAGTGCACAAGACGACGAACGGCAGCCGCCTAGAACGAAAGAGGCGCCCACTCCTCGCGCATGATGCAGCCTGCATGCTCGGTGCGCGTCTCGCCCATCAGCGGAACGTCGACGTCCTCGGTGGTGCGCCAGTGGCGAAAACCGCACTTCTCCAGCACCCGCCGGGAACGCTCGTTGCCGTCGTAGTAGCCCGCCCACACCCTTGCGAGTCCCATGTCTTGGAATGCGCGGCGCAGGACCGCCCCGGCCGCCTCGGTCATGATGCCCTGGCCCCAGAACGGCCTGCCCAGCCAGTAGCCCAGCTCGGCCTCGTTGTCGGCGTCGGCCAGGTCTGCGCCGTCGCCGAACTTGAGCCCGATCGCGCCGATGGCCCTGCCGTCTTGTTTCAGGCACACGGCGTAGGTTTCGGGTGCGGCGAACACGGTCTGGACGATCTGCCGGCTTTCCTCGACGCTCTGGTGCGGCGGCCAGCCCGCCACCGGCCCAACTTCCGGGTCGCTCGCGTACTCGAAAAGGTCGTGCGCGTCGCCGTCTTGCCAGCGGCGGAGCAGCAAGCGTGGTGTTTCGATTGTCGTGTGCGGTGGGGTCAAGCAGTTCTCCTTTTGTCCGCAAGCATTCTACTGCTTGCGACTGCATCGACACCGCCTCATCCACCGCGCAATCCTGGAGTGCTTGTCGTTATTCGAAAGCAGGCAAACCTACATAGCCAGCCCACCGGGAAAGGGAATCGCTCCAGAGTCGCTTCACGTGCCCGCGACCCGCACACGACCGCCGCGCGACATGTACGCGACCCCACCCGCGACGCACACGCGACAAAACTGCGACCTTACCCGCGACAACCACGCGACTTCTGCGCGACCAATCTGTCAAGCCGTGCGCGACGAAGCGGCGACGTCGAACACGTAAGGTGGATGGGACCCATCTCGTCTCCCGCATGCAACGGTTAGGAGGAAGGATGAGCTACCTTGCACAATCGCGACGACCCGCGCGCTCCCACATGCTGCGAGCGGCCCTGGCGCTGCTGCTCACATGCAGCGTGCTGGCCCCCATTGGGATGGGTGCCCCGCCCGCGTGGGCGAACGTGGACAAGACAGGCACGGCCATCAAGCCGGGCGATCTGGTGCCGCGCAACAGCGTGCTGATCGAAAGCCCATCGCAACCAGGAAGCAGCAG
>CACXFZ010000182.1 GCA_902767025.1 uncultured Coriobacteriaceae bacterium | reverse complement strand
CTCTTCCTCGCCGATCGGCGTTTCCAAGCTCACCGGCTCCTGGCTGATCTTCTGGATCTCGCGCACGCGCTCGGGAGTCAAATCCATTTCCTTGGCGATTTCCTCCGGGGTGGGTTCGCGGCCCAGCTCCTGGAGCAGCTGGCGCTGGATGCGCACGAGCTTGTTGATGGTTTCGACCATGTGCACCGGGATGCGGATGGTGCGCGCCTGGTCGGCGATGGCACGGGTGATGGCCTGGCGGATCCACCACGTGGCGTACGTGGAGAACTTGAAGCCCTTCGTGTAGTCGAACTTCTCGACCGCGCGGATAAGGCCCAGGTTGCCTTCCTGGATCAGGTCCAAAAACAGCATGCCGCGGCCCACGTAGCGCTTGGCGATCGAAACCACCAGGCGCAGGTTCGCCTCGATGAGCTGCTGCTTGGCGTCCAGGCCCACCTGCTCGATGCGCGAGAGGCGGCGGCGTTCGCGGCGGTCGAGCTCGATGGTGCCGCGGGCGTCTTCCTCCAGGCGCTCGCCGGCATCCACGCCCGCCTCGATCTTCATCGCGAGGTCGATCTCTTCGGGGGCCGTCAGCAGCGGGACCTTGCCTATTTCCTTGAGGTACATGCGCACCGGGTCGCCGGTGAGCATCGTCACCGACGCGTCGGTGCTGCGGCGGCGCGAGCCACTGCGCATGCGCGCCTTCGAGGCGCTGACCTTGGGCAGGCTCACGCTGACGGTGGCCTTGAGCTCTTCTTCGGGAATGCCTTCGAGCAGATCCTGCTCTTCGTCGCTGGACAGCTCGGTTTCGTCTTTGTCGTCCGCCTCGTCCTCGGAAACCGAGTCGGGGGCTTCGATGTCTTCGATCAGTTCCGTTTCTTCGGCTTCTTCCAGGTCGGTTGCCGAAGCTTCGATCTCGTCAATAGCCTTCACAGAGCTGGACTTCTCCTTCGCGCTGGCCTTGGCCTTGGGCTTCGCAGCAGGGGCCTTCTTGGCGGGCGCCTTGCCCGAGGCGGCCTTGGATGCAGCCGTCTTCGACGTCGAGGCGGCCGTGGCCTTCTTGGCCGTCGTGGCCTTCTTGGCAGCGGGAGCCTTGGCGGTCGACGCAGCAGGCTTCTTGGCAGCCGCCTTCCTCGCAGTCGTTGCAGGCTTCTTCGCGGCCGTCTTCTTCTCCGTTGCCGCAGAGGCCTTCGACGCCGCGGGTTTCTTGGCGGCGCTTGCGGCAGGCTTCTTGGCGGCGCTGGCCGCGGGCTTCTTCGTCGCGGCAGCCTTCTTGGCTGGCGCCTTGGCGGCCGTCGACTTGGCGGCAGGCTTTGCCGCTGCCTTGGGCTTGGCTGCCGTCGTCTTTGCCGTTGTGGTCCTGGTTGACTTGGTGGATGCCTTCGATTGCTTCGCCGTCTTCGTCGTCTTCTTCTCGTCTTGGGTCTTAGCGGTGGTTCCGGAGGCTTTTTTCGCACGGGGAGTTGCTGCCACAGGGTTCCTTTCGGACATTTTCGATACCCGGCCATCGGGCACAGGGCATAAGCGTACAGCAAAGTAATATAGCACAGCGATATCAAACTGACCAGGACTTTTTACCGTTTTGCCACCAACACGAGGCCTTGACAGCAAACATCTGTTCGTATATGGTAAGAAAAGCGAACGGATATTCGTTTTCAAGGATGAGCCATGTACCTAGCAGATGGGCGAAAGACCGTAGAAGGCCCCTCCATCGCCGAAAAGCTCGAGATTCTGGCCGATGCGGCCAAGTACGACGTGTCCTGCACCAGCTCGGGAATCGAGCGCTCCGCCCAGCAGGGGCGCCTGGGCACCACGATGGCGGCGGGATGCTGCCACAGCTTCACCCCCGACGGCCGGTGCATCTGCCTGCTCAAGGTGCTCATGAGCAACGTCTGCACCTACGATTGCGCCTACTGCGTGAACCGGCGTTCGAACGACGTCAAGCGCGCCACGTTCACGCCGCGCGAGCTGGCCGACTTGACGATGGCCTTCTACCGGCGCAACTACATCGAAGGGCTCTTCCTGTCCAGCGGCGTGGTGGGCTCCCCCGACCATACCACCGAGCTGATGGTGCAGGCGCTCACCATCCTGCGCGACGAATACGGGTTTCGCGGCTACATCCACGCCAAGGCCATCCCCGGCACCTCGCCCGAACTGCTGGACATGCTGGGGCATCTGGCCGACCGCATGAGCGTGAACATGGAGCTTCCCAGCCAGCAGAGCCTGGACAGGCTGGCGCCCGACAAGAGCTCGCACAGCCTGATCGCCCCGATGCGCCGCATCGCCGACTCGATCGCCCAGGACCGCGAAACGCACGCGATCACCCGCCAGGCGCGCTCGAGGCTGCCGCAGCGGCACGTGCCCTGGAAGGACCGCGCCTACGTGCCGGCCGGGCAGAGCACCCAGATGATCATCGGGGCCACGCCCGAGAGCGACTACTCGATCCTGAACCTGTCCAGCGCCCTGTACACCAAGCTCAGCATGAAGCGCGTGTTCTACAGCGCCTACATCCCCGTCAACAGCGACTGGCGGCTGCCTTCAAGCAGAGCCGTGCAGCTCGACCGCGAGCATCGGCTGTTCCAGGCCGACTGGCTCATGCGCTTCTACGGCTTCGACGTCGGGGAGATCATCGACGAGGAGCACCCGATGCTCGACTTGCTGGTCGACCCCAAGGCGAACTGGGCGCTGAACCACCTGGACGACTTCCCCGTCGAGGTGAACACCGCCGACTTGGAGCTGTTGATGCGCGTGCCCGGCATCGGGCCCACCGGCGCACGGCGCATCATCCGCGCCCGCAAGTCGCATGCCCTGGGCGAGCTGGAGCTGCGCAAGGTGGGCATCGCCCTGAAGCGTGCGCGCTACTTCATCACCTGCAACGGCGTCTGGCTGGGGGGCGGCGTGGACTTCTCGCGCGAAGGGCTGCGGGGGCGCCTGACCGCGACGATCGACGGCGGCCGGCACGGCAGGCGCCACCCGAAGCGCATCGAAGGCCAGATGAGCTTCGAGGACCTGGGGGTGGGGTTTTCCACCGGCGGTGCGGAGCCGCCCATCGACGTTGCCGTGGCAGACGTGCGGCAGGAGGTGCCCGCGATGCCCGAACAGGTGCCGGCCGCTGGTTTGAAAGCGTGGCGCCCATGAGCACGGCCACCCTGAACAGCTGCACCTGCGCGCTCGATGCGCACGACGCCGCCATGCCTACGGTGCACGAGGCCATTGCCGCCATTCGCCCCGAGCAGCAGGTGCAGCTGGCCTACGATGGCAGCCTGGAAGGTGCGCTCGCGTGCATGTTCGTGGCCTTTTCCCGCCCAGGCTGCGTGACCGAAATCGCAGAAGGCGCATTCCTGCAGATGCGCCTGGGGTCGAGCGTGGTGGCCGTGCCGACGGACGTGGACGCCGCCCAGCGCGTCTTTCGCACCATCTGCCGCAGCCTGGGCCCCGCCATCTGGCAGGCCGTGGTCGCCGCCTGCGCATCCGACGACCCCGACCGCGCAAACGTGCTCTACCGCTTCCTCGTCCACGCCCTCACGCGCAGCCGCACCGCTCCCTGCCGTACCTGTCCGCGCAAGGACGGCTGCGCGTCGCGCTGCTCGTCGATCCCGTCGAACAGATTGGCCCACGACTGGGGCAACCCGCACGTCGAGCCGTTGCTGAGCCTGCAGCGCCGCGTGGACAACGAAGTGCACCGGATGCGGGGGTTCATCCGCTTCGAGCATCTGGAAGACGGGCTGTGGTTCGCG
>CACXFZ010000181.1 GCA_902767025.1 uncultured Coriobacteriaceae bacterium | reverse complement strand
GCGAACGTGCGCTTCAGGCTTTCGGGCAGCACCTTCACGTCGTCGTCCATCAAAAGCACGTGCGTGAAGCCGCGCTCGTCGTCCAGGGCCTCGATCATGCCGCGCGCGAACCCGCCGGCACCGCCCACGTTGGGGTTGGGGCACACGGTCATGCCCGCGCCCACGTGCAGCCGCCCGCCTTCGCCCTCGTCAACGCCGAAGCCCGCCTGCTCCAGCACCTCGCGCGACAGCGTGCGGCCGTTGTCGACGACGAACATGTGGAACGAGTCCGCGTCGTGCTCTTCGGCCCATGCCCCGTCGTCGATCAGCGCCTCCTGCACGGCATGCATGTTCGGCAGGATGTAGTCTTCGTTTCTGAACGTGGTCGTGCACAGGGCCAGCTTCACCGGCCGCGTGCGCTCGGCCTCCACCGTCGTGGCGAACCACGCGTCGCGCAAGCAGGCGCCTTCGGGTGCGTAGAGCACCAGGCCCAGCATCACGGCGCCGTCGAGCGCGAGCGGCACCTCGTAGCGCACGTACCCGTCTTCGAGGGCTGTGGCCGCACCCGCCGCCTTGTCTGCAAAGGACGGCTCGGGCAGCAGCATCGGGTGCGTCACGGCGGCAAGGTCTATCTCCTGCACGCCCAGCATGCCGCCTTCGTCGTGGCCGTAGGCGCGCCGCACCTGTGCGCTCACCTGGCCTTTCACCTCGAACAGCAGCGTGACGTTCGGGATGTCGGCGTAGGTGCGCCACTTCGCCAGCGGCAGGCCGTTGATGTAGGTGAGGAAGTCGGCCTCGCCGGTGAACTTCAGCGCACGCTCGTCCTGGTCGAAGGCGCAGGTGCCGCCGCTGCGGTAAAGCAGGCCCCCGCACCCGTCCAGGAACGCCTCGTCGAGCATGAAGTGGGCCAGATCGATCGTGGGCATGTCAGTCCCCCTTGGTTTCGGATGAGGATGTGGTTGCGTCGGCAGGCGCGCTCGCACCGGCTGTGCAAGGCCCGGGTGCGGCGGTCGGAGCAGCCACAGGCGTCCCGTCCCTGCCGTCCGCATCGCCTATGGACGCGTAGTGTATTTGCGGATGGAAGCGCAAGCCGGCCAGGTTGCTGCGCGCGATGATGCCCAGCCGCCTCCGCTTCTGGTCGACCGGCGCGGCGATCACGCGCGCCATGTGGTAGGCGGCACGCGTCGCCAGAAACGCCTTGCCCTTCAGGCCTTCCTTGCGGTAGAGCACGACGTCGTTGCGGTAGATCAGCTCGTAGCGGTCCAGGCGATCGGCGCTGTCGGTGTAGATGTTTCCGGGGCTGTTCGTGGCCGACGCGTGCACGACGGTGCTGCCGCCCACCACGTAGCACGGGTAGCGCCTGCTCAGGCGCCGCGTGAACTCCCAGTCGTCGGTCCACACGAAGAACTCCGCGATGGGAAGGCCCACCTCGCGCACGCGCGCCGCCGGCACGAACAGCGACACGAACGACGCCAACGATGCCGGCTGCTGGGCCGGTGAGAAGTCCTCGATGTTGCTGAACAGCGGATGGCGCTGCACGTTCATCTGGCAGATGCTGCCGTCGGTCCAGCGCACCACGCTCGACAGGAAGCCCCACGTGCGGCCCTGCGCCTGTTCGCGCTCGGCCACCTCGATGAACGCCTGGAGCGCGCCGGGGTCGGGCAGGCAGTCGTCGTCCATGACCCACAGGTAGTCGAACCCCAAGCGCATGGCCTCGCGCATGCCGAAGGAGAACCCGCCGGCGCCTCCCAGGTTCTGCCCGGGATTCACGTAGCGCACCCGCCCGGCGTCGATGTCGTCGGCGAGCATCTCGCGCGTGCCATCCGTGGATGCGTTGTCCACCACCAGCACGTCGAGCGCCCAACCGGGCGCCTCGATTTCTTGCGCGCGCAGGTGCTGCAGGCATGTGGCGAGCAGCTCCTTGCGATTGTATGTGACCACGATGGCCGCAACCGATGGCATGGCGTTCCCTTCATGTTTTGGTCGTGGCAAGAGTGTATCAAACCTGCAGCGGGCGACGCCGCGCGGGATGCACCCCACCTGAAAGCCTCAGCCACACGGGCACGAGCGCTGCCTACTCGGCTGGAGCGGAAGCTTCAGGGTCCGGCATCGCAGCCGCCAGGTCGATGACGTGGCGGATGCTCGGGCCGTAGGTGTCGCCCGGCACCGCCCACCTGCCACCCAAATCGTCGATCAACGGCGCACATCCGCGCTCCACCAGATCGAAGCGCGGGTCCACGCATTCCTGCTGCAGATCTTCCGTGCTCGCATAGGCCTTCAGGTGCTGCACCTGGGCGCGCAGACCCGTGCGCACGTCTTCGAAGGTCGCGCCGGCGGCCCCGTCGTTGGTGGCCCCCAGGCCCCCGAAGTTGCACTGCTCGGGCGACACTTGGCCGCCGAACTGCAGCCAGGCGGTTTCCACCATGATCTGGGCGTACAGGACATCGGCGCGCACGCCTTCGGCCTGCGCTTCCTCGCACACCAGCGCGCAGAACTCGTCGATGCTCTCGGCGCCAAACCGCCCGTAGACCTCGGCCGGGTACGGCTTGCCGTGATCGAGGTAGGCGGCCACCATCTGCCCGGCGGATACCAGCGAGCGCCCCATCACGGCCTCGGGGTCGGTGGGCTCTTCGGCGACGGGTTCGGCAGGCGCGGGCTCGGATGAGGGCTCGGGTGCTGGCTGCTCGGCCGGGGCGGGCCGGTCGTTGACCACGGGCTGGGTGCTCTTCTGCCATACCAGGCGCACCAGCGGCAGCCGCATGAACACGTCCTCGTCGCTCATGGGCGCACCGGCTGCCCACGCCTGCGGGCCCGCCGCCAGCGAGCCCAGGGCAAGAAAGACCGCCAGGCAGATCGCCGCGCACGTGTTTCCGAGTCCTATTCTCATGCAGGCCGCTCCTTACCGCGCATCCAGCGTCAGCTTGCGCGAGACGAAGTTGTACAACGTGACCACTGCAGTTGCCAGCACCTTCGTGATACGGTAGTCGATGCCGACGATGCTGGTGCCCAAAAACATCAGGATGTCGTTGAGCCCCAGACCGATGCCCGACAGCACCAGGAAGATGGCGAATTCCCGCTTGCGCGACATCTCTTCCTTGTGCGTGAAGACGAAGCGCATGCTGGCGAAGTAGTTGAACACCACCGAGACGATGAAGCCCACCGTCGTCGATATCAGGTACGGCATCCCGAACACCTCGGTGAGCAGGACCATCGTGCCGTAGTCGATGAAGAACGCGACGGTCCCCACTCGGGCGAAGCGCAATAATTGTCCGAACAGCTCTTTTACGGAAGGCCTCCCTGCCCACGCGGCGCCTGGCGCCGAAGCGATTACGTGCAAAATAAGATACCGCACGTTTTCTTCTTGCGCGGCTTCGAGTTTTTTGCAACAATATGCAAGCTGCTCAGCAGGCAGCTGCGTCGTCCCCATAGTCTAGAGGTTAGGACGCGGCCCTTTCAAGGCTGAGACACGAGTTCGATTCTCGTTGGGGGCACCACACAAACACCGGCCGCTCACAGAGCGGCCGGTTTTCTTTTCTCGCTGAACTCATGTCCCTTTAGTAAATGT